>JAGOGU010000087.1 GCA_017996515.1 Allobrachymonas sp. | reverse complement strand
GTCGCCTGGGGTGATGTCGTTGATGGTGTAGCGTCGATATTGGCCGGGCTGCATGGCGTGGTTCTGAAAGACGACGCAGGATGCCTGCGTGGCTTCGCCCGCGGTGTGTGAGATGTCGAAACATTCCACATGTAGCGTGGCCAAGTCTTCGCTGTCGATTTCCAGCACTTCCGCCAGCGCCCGTGTGCGCGCTTTTTGTGAGCCTTCTTCGGCCAGCAGGCGTGCCAGTTGCAGGCTGGCATTGTGCTCGGCCATTTGCAGCCAGATGCGGCGGTGTTCGCGGGGCTGGTGCACGGCGGTGATGCGATGCCCGGCCTGTGTGCCGAGGGCATCTACCAGTGCGGTGTGCAACGGCACATTGGTGATGAGCACTGCGGGCATTTGGCTGCCGCCCATGTAGTGCTGGGCGACAAAGGCTTCCAGTACGGCCTGCTCCAGTTGCTGCTCGGCACTGAGTGGGTGGGCGCCGCCGTCTTGTACGCGGGCTTCTTCCACCAGCTTGCGGGCATCTTCCAGTTGGGAGGGAAAGTGCGCCTTGTCGCCCAAATGCCTGCCGCCGCGCACCATGGCGAGATTGACGCAGGCTTTGCCGCCTAGCACCTTCACGGCCAGAATGTCCACATCCTTGTCGTCTGTTGTATCCACGGCCTGCTGGTGCAGCACTTTGTTGAGGGCGCCCATCTGGTCGCGCACCTCGGCGGCCTGCTCGAACAGCAATTGTTCGGAGTAGGCCAGCATGCGCTGCTCCAGTTGTTGCAGCACGGTCGTGACATCGCCTTGCAGAAAAGCCGTGGCGTGCATCACATCGCGGGCGTAGTCGTCTGCGCTGATATGTCCGACGCAGGGCGCCGTGCAGCGTTTGATCTGGTACAGCAGGCAGGGGCGTGTGCGGTTGAGAAAAACGGGGTCTTCGCAGGTGCGCAGGCGAAACACCTTTTGCATGAGGTGGATGGTTTCTTTTACTGCCCAGGCGTTGGGGTAGGGACCGAAGTATTGATGGCGTTTATCGGTGGCGCCACGGTAGTACGCCATGCGCGGGAAATTGGCGGGGCTGCTTTCGGGTACGCCGCGCGGCCGGCCAGTAATCTTGAGGTAGGGGTAGCTTTTGTCGTCGCGAAACAAGATGTTGTAGCGCGGCTTGAGCGTTTTGATGAGGTTGTTTTCCAGAATCAGCGCTTCGGCTTCTGAGCGCACCACGGTGGTTTCGAGCCGGGCGATTTTGCTCACCATGAAGCCGATGCGCGTGCCGCCGTGGTCTTTTTGGAAATAGCTGGATACGCGCCGCTTCAGATGAATGGCTTTGCCCACATACAGCACCTGGCCGTCTGCGTCCAGAAAGCGGTACACGCCTGGTTGGGCGGGCAAGGCGGCTACCTGTGCGAGCAGGGCTTCTCTGTCTGGCAGGATATCTGGCGATGCGGGCTGCAAGGCGGCAGGCGCGGCTGCAGCAGCATCCGGTGCGGGCTGCGGGGGCGGCAAGGGAGATTGGCTCATGGCGCTATTGTAGAAAGCGCGCAGAAAATGCCCGCAACATTTCCGGAATAGTGTGCGCACCGCACGCGTATTGTTGGCAGCAGGGGCTAGGCGTGCGCCATGCCGGTATGCTTGCGCTATTTCTCTGAGGATGCGGCATGCCGATTCGTTCTCTCCCCGGCTCTTTTCCCACGCGGCTGTGGGATGTTTTCTGCGATGTGATCGACAACTACGGCGATGTGGGCGTGTGCTGGCGTCTGGCCGTGAATCTGGCGCAGCGGGGCCAGCGTGTGCGCCTGTGGGTCAGCGATGTGCGACCCTTGCAATGGATGGCACCCAACGGCCATCCGGGAGTGGAGGTGCGCCATTGGCAAGCGCCTTTGACGGATGCCGACCTGCCTGCCGAACCGGCAGATGTGCTGATAGAGGCATTTGGCTGCACGCTGGATGACGCCGTGCAGGCCCGCTGGGCGCAGCAGCAGGCGGGCGGCCATCCGGGGCTGTGGCTGAATCTGGAGTACTTGAGCGCAGAGCCGTATGTGCAGCGTTGCCACCTGTTGCCGTCGCCGGTTTTGTCTGGTGCGGCCGCGGGGTGTAGCAAGCTCTTTTTCTACCCGGGCTTTGTGCCGCAAACAGGCGGTTTGCTGCGCGAGTTGGATTACGTGCCGCGCCAGCAACAGTTTGACCGCCTGGCTTGGCGGGCACAGCACAGCTTGCCCGAGCAGGCCTTGGTGGTCAGCCTGTTTTGCTATGAGCCGCCAGCCTTGAGCCAGCTATTACAGCGTTGGCAGCAAGGGCAGCAGCCACAACACTCGCCGGATGCAACGGAGACGTTGCCCGTGCACATATTGGTGACACAGGGGCGTGCCTTGCGCGCCGTGCAGGCGGCCTTGCCGCAGGCGCTGGTACAGGAATTGTTAGAGAAGCACCAAACACAATGGGGGCGGCTGACCTTGCACCTTCTGCCTTGGCTGGAGCAAAACGCATTCGACGAGTTGCTTTGGGGCAGTGATGTGAACTGCGTGCGCGGTGAAGACTCGCTGGTGCGCGCCTTGTGGGCGGGGCGGCCTTTTGTCTGGCAGATTTACCCGCAAGACGACCAGGCCCACCATGCCAAACTGCAAGCGTTTCTGGACTGGATGCAGGCGCCACCCGCTTTGCGCACCTGGCATGCGGTGTGGAATGGTGTTGCATCCACGCCTTTGCCTGCTTTGACGGTGGGCGATTGGCAAGATTGGCAGCGTTGCGTGCAGGCTGCGCGGCAGCGCCTGCTCCAGCAAGCGGATATGGCCGAGCAGTTGCTGCGCCTGGCCGCAGACCATTTGCCTGACACCCGATAACTGCAGTCGAATCGCGTAGCAAGTCGATCGGCCCAGACGTATCCATGGCGTCACGGCGGGAGTAATACGCCGCCGAGCGGCCATGGGGTAGAATCCACCGTTTTTGCAGGTGGCATTGTGGTGCCTGCATGAAGCGGTATTTGCCACGCCTTTGGCCAGTTTGAATCGGGCTGAGGATGGGCAGATATGACCCCCAGCCGCAAAGGGCGCTGTTATTTGCCCTGTGGCTCCAACCTGAAGAATCGCGCTATGAAACTCGCACAAGAAATTCGCGCCGGCAATGTCATCATGCACGGCAAAGACCCCATGGTCGTTCTCAAGACCGAATACGCACGCGGCGGCCGCGGCTCGTCCACCGTGCGCATGAAGCTCAAAAGCCTGCTCAACAACTTCGGCACCGAGGTGGTGTTCAAGGCCGACGACAAAATCGACAACATCGTGCTCGACAAAAAAGACTGCACCTACAGCTACTTTGCCGACCCCATGTATGTATGGATGGATGCCGAGTACAACCAGTACGAAGTTGAAGCCGAAAACATGGGCGATGCGCTCAATTACCTCGAAGAAGGCATGACAGCCGAAGTTGTGTTCTACGAAGGCAAGGCCATTTCCGTTGAGCTGCCCACCAGCGTAGAGCGCGAAATCACCTGGACCGAGCCTGCCGTTAAAGGCGACACATCGGGCAAGGTGCTCAAGCCTGCGAAAATCTCCACCGGCTTTGAAGTGGGCGTGCCCATCTTCGTGAGCCAGGGTGACCGCATCGAGATTGACACCCGCACCGGCGAATACCGCAAGCGCGTGTAAGCCATGGCCTGACCATGCGCCACGATGAGGCTTCCGCTTGGCCGGAAGCCTTTTTGTTTTTTCTCTTTCGTTATCCGCACGTGCCATATGAGCAGCCATCCAGACCGTACCCTCGATAGCAAACGCTTGGTCGATGCCTGGGAGTTGATCCAGCAATCCAACCATGTCGGACAGGATTTGCAGCCCGACTCGTATCGACTGGCTTTTTCCGACCCCGAATTTTTGCTGCGTCGCGAACTGCGCGGTGTGCGCCTGCAACTGGAAATGCTCAAGCCCGAAGTGGCGCAGCAGCAATACCAGATCGAACACACCATCGTGGTGTATGGCAGCGCCCGGGTGCAATCAGCCGAGGCTGTTGAGGCGCTGCTTGCCACGGCGCGGCAGAGTGGGGATGAGGCCGTGTTGCAACAGGCCAAACGGCTGGAGCAAGGCGTGCGCTATTACGAGGATGCCCGCAGCTTTGCCCAGATCGTGGCGCGCTACAGCCACGGCAAACCGCGGGAGCAGCATTTTTACGTCTGCACGGGCGGTGGTCCCGGCATTATGGAAGCGGCCAATCGCGGCGCGCACGAGGTGGGCGAGCCTACCATCGGCCTGAATATCACCTTGCCGCACGAACAAAGAGGCAACCCCTACATCACGCCGGGGCTGAACTTCAAGTTTCACTATTTCGCCTTGCGCAAAATGCATTTCATGATGCGCGCCAAGGCGCTGGTGGCTTTTCCGGGCGGCTTTGGCACGCTGGACGAGTTGTTTGAAGTTCTCACGTTGGTGCAAACAGGCAAATCCAAGCCGGTACCCATCGTGCTGTATGGCAGTCACTACTGGAAGCGTTTGCTGCATCTGGACGTGCTGGTGGAAGAAGGCATGATTGACCCAGACGATTTGCGCCTGTTTCGCTATGCTGATACGCCTGAAGAGGCCTGGGCGCATATCGTCGATTTCTATCGCTTGCACGTGAGCTAAAGAGCGCTTGTTGTTTTCTTTGCATGGCCCGTTTGCCCAAGGGCTGCGCTAGAATTGCTGCAACGCAGCATTCTGGGAATGAACAGACAATATGCCAGTAAACATATTGCTGCTGTCCATTCTTTTCTTTCTTGGCTTTTCAGGGTCTTGATGATCCTATTCGGGAGTTCTCATGTCGCAACCAAGCACCAAACCGGCCAATCCCAAGTTTTCTTCGGGCCCTTGCGCCAAGCGGCCAGGCTATCAAATCACCGATCTGGATGTGCAAAGCCTGGGGCGCTCGCATCGTTCCAGTCTGGGCAAGAAGCTGTTGGGCGCAGCCTGTACCGAAACGGCGCGCATCCTGGGTTTGCCGGCCGATTACCGCGTAGCCGTTGTGCCTGCGTCTGACACCGGCGCCATGGAGATGGCCATGTGGTCGTTGCTGGGCGCGCGCGGTGTGGACATGTTGGCATGGGAATCGTTTGGCGCGGGCTGGGTGACGGATGTGGTCAAGCAGCTCAAACTGTCCAACGTGAATGTACACAAGGCCGAATATGGCCAGTTACCCGATCTATCCAAAGTCAATTTCGACAACGACGTGGTCTTTGCCTGGAACGGCACCACAAGCGGCGTGCGCGTGCCCAATGGCGACTGGATTCCGGCCAACCGCCAGGGCTTGACGATTTGTGATGCCACCAGCGCCGTGTTTGGCATGGAAATGGCTTGGGATAAGCTGGATGTCATCACCTACTCGTGGCAAAAAGTGCTGGGCGGCGAGGGCGCGCACGGCATGCTGATTCTGAGCCCCCGCGCTGTCGAGCGGCTGGAAAGCTACACGCCCGCCTGGCCGCTGCCCAAAATCTTCCGCATGACATCGGGTGGCAAGTTGATCGAAGGTTTGTTCAAGGGTGAGACCATCAACACGCCCTCCATGCTGTGCGTGGCAGACTATCTGGATGCGTTGGCCTGGGTCGAAAAAATCGGTGGTGTGCCCGCCACCATTGCGCGCAGCCAGGCCAATTTGCAGGTGATTGAAGAGTTTGTAGCGGCTACGTCGTGGATCCATTTCCTCGCGCAAGATCCGGCCGTGCGTTCCAACACCAGCGTGTGCCTGACCTTGGATTTGCCAGAAGACAAAGTCAAACAGCTCGTCAAACTGCTGGAGGCCGAAGGCGTGGCGTACGATATCGGCGCGTATAAAGACGCACCGGCCGGCATCCGCATCTGGTGCGGTGCTACCGTTGAAAAGAGCGATGTGCAAGCGCTGATGCCGTGGCTGGCTTGGGGCTACGAGCAGGTCAAAGGCTAAGCAGGTATTTTAACGCCATCAGGCCCGTGTGCCTGGTGGCATTTGTTTTTCGCAAGGACATTTCCCATGTACAAAATCAGAACCTACAACACCATTTCCGTCAAAGGGCTGGATCGCTTTTCGCGCCAGCACTTCGAG
>JAGOGU010000086.1 GCA_017996515.1 Allobrachymonas sp. | reverse complement strand
GTGCCTGAACATCGAGGCCGATCAAACCGTGCTGTCTGAACTGGAACACGCTTTCCGCTTCAACGATGCCGTGCTGCGCCATCTGACCGTGCAGAAGAAAAAAGCCGAAACTGCACCTTCGCTGATGATGAAATCGGTCGAGCGTGAAGAAGCACGCAAGGCTCAGCAACAAACACCGAGCGAGGCATAAGCCACTCCTCGCTGAAGACAAACTGTTTGAAAGAAGACAATAGCGCTCCCGCCATTGCCAGCTGCAATTCCTGGTGCCTGACGGCACAACTGGCAGAGATGGCTGCTTTGCGCTTCAGCCCTGCAGGCATTCCGGCTCTTGATTGCGTGTTGCAACACCAGTCGGAAGTGGTTGAAGCAGGCGCTTTGCGCAAGGTGCAGGTTCAGCTCAAGGCAGTGGCCGTAGGCTCTGTGGCCGAACAACTCAACCGGCAGCCTTTGGGGATGCAAGCCCAATTCAAAGGATTTTTGGGCAGCGCCAATCGCTCTCGCCCAGGCATGGGCAGCAGCAGCACCGTCATCTTTCACATTCAGTCGTTTGCCCTCAGCGAAACGCCTTGTTAATTACCGTTACCCCATACAGATTTTCAGGAGATTTTTATCATGGCTACAGCCAGAAAAACCGGCAAAGATCGGCGCCCACGCCGTTCGGCACAAAACCTGCTGTTCAAGCGCAAGCGCTTCTGCCGCTTCACCGTCGCAAAAGTCGAAGAGATCGATTACAAAGACATCGACACCCTGCGCGACTTCATCGCCGAAAACGGCAAGATCATTCCTGCACGTTTGACCGGCACTCGCGCCATTTACCAGCGTCAGCTCAACACCGCCATCAAGCGCGCGCGCTTCCTGGCTCTGCTGCCATTCACTGACCAGCACAAGATCTGAGGAGACACCAGCCATGCAAGTCATTCTGCTCGACAAAGTGCTCAACCTGGGCAACCTCGGTGATGTCGTCAAAGTCAAAGACGGCTACGCCCGCAACTTCCTGATCCCTACCGGCCGCGCCCGCCGCGCAACCGAAACCGCTCTGAAAGAGTTTGAAGCACGCCGTGCCGAACTCGAAAAGCTGGCTGCCGAAAAGCTGGTTGCTGCTCAAGCCGTAGGCGAAAAACTCGCTGGTGCGACTGTCAAACTGACACAAAAAGCCGGTGTGGACGGTCGCCTGTTCGGCTCCGTGACCAACTACGACATTGCCGAAGAGCTGGGCAAAATGGGTTTTGACGTACACAAATCGCAAGTGCGCCTGCCCAACGGCCCGATCAAGACCGTGAGCGAAACCAGCGTACAAATCGGTCTGCACACCGATGTCGTGGTCGAGGTGAACGTGAACGTGTACGGCGAAACCGCCTGATCGCGCGCACCTGTTGCACCTTCCAAAAGCTGCCCGGGCAACCTGGCAGCTTTTTTTCTGCCCAGTCATCGCCTTCCTTTCTGCCTAGCCTGCCCCATCCTGTCCTTCCCTGCCAGCTGGGGAAAAAGAACTTTGCTTGAGAAGCCAGTCGCGTCTCAACCGGCCTGAAGGCAAGAGGATTCGCTGTAACCGTATCCATTGCGAAAAATTTTTCGTTCTTGCGGGGTAACGCTCAGACTCTTGCCAAAGGACGATCTTGAAACAACCTCTTGCTCAAAGAGATTTTGTGGCACAACTCTTCTGGAAAAGGCGGACATACTGCGGCTCAAAAGCACAACGCGGTATGCTTGCCGTCTAGCGGCTAGCGGCGCTGCTACATAGCGGCACCCTCCGTTTCGAAAACATGCAATTTTTCCCTCTGCCATGTCTGACCTCAACGCACTTATTGCCCAAGCCGAAAAACTGCTTACCCGACTGGAGACTGTGCTACCACAGCCCCTGACAGAGCCCGACTGGCAGGCCGCCATTGCCTTCCGTTACCGCAAGCGCCACAGCGGCTGGGGTGGTCAGGCGGGCGTATTAGAACCTGTGCGCCACCTTGCATCCATTCGCCTGGAGGATTTGCACGAAATCGACGATCAAAAAACGCGCATGGTGCGCAATGTGCAGCAATTCGTGCAAGGCCGCAGCTTCAACAACGTATTGCTCACGGGCGCGCGTGGCACGGGCAAATCATCACTGATCAAAGCCTGCCTCAACGCATTCGCAGCACAGGGATTGCGCCTGATTGAAGTGGATAAAACCGATTTGGTGGACTTGCCCGATATTGTCGAATTGATCGCGCAGCGCCCGGAAAAATTCCTGATTTTTTGCGATGACCTGAGTTTCGATGAAGGCGAATCGGGCTACAAGGCGCTCAAATCCATGCTCGACGGCTCGGTGGCCGCCAGCAGCCCCAATGTCCTGATTTGCGCCACCAGCAACCGCCGCCACTTGCTGCCCGAATACATGCAAGAGAATCTGAGCCATACCCGCACGCCTGATGGTGAGCTGCACCCGGGCGAGGCGGTGGAAGAAAAAGTGTCGCTGTCCGAGCGCTTTGGCATCTGGATCAGCTTCTACCCCTTCAGCCAGGATGCTTACCTCGCCATCGTGCGCCAATGGCTGCGCAGCCTGCATGTGCCCGAAGAGGAAATCGCCACCGCCACGCCCGAGGCCCTGGTCTGGGCACTGGAGCGCGGCTCGCGCAGTGGCCGTGTGGCCTGGCAATTTGCCTGCGATTACGCGGGCCGACGCGAGGCATGAACATGCACCCAACATCCCAGCCACGCCCTGCCGTGCTGGTGGCTGACGCCGCACAGCCCCGCACGGATACCCCTTCGCCTCAACAACCGCGCAAGCTAGTGCACGTAGCGGTAGGCATTTTGCAGCGTGCCGACGGCTGCTTTTTGCTCACCAGCCGTCCGGCAGGCAAAGCGTATGCGGGCTACTGGGAATTTCCTGGTGGCAAGGTGGAAGCGGGGGAAAGCGTGGAAGCTGCGCTCCGGCGCGAATTGCACGAAGAAATCGGCCTGCTGATCGATAGCGCCATCCCTTGGCGCAGCAGCGTGGTGGACTACCCGCATGCGCTGGTAGAACTGCATTTCTGCAAGGTGCATGCATGGCGCGGCGAACTGTGCATGCGCGAAAACCAGTCTTTTGCCTGGGAGAGCCTACCGGTGCAGGTGCAACCAGTTTTACCGGGCACTGTGCCTGTGCTGCAGTGGTTGCAAGAAGAAGCAGCAAGCCAGCAGGCGTAAGCAGCAAGCCCCAGGTTATTGGAATACACCGCTTCACCAACGGCGGGCAGCACAGCCGCCGCGCGATGCGCTGCGATTAACGCGTGCTGCCGGGCAGCGAGCGAAACAGATGCACCAGCGCCTCGGAGGGGATGAATTCTTGCAGGCTGGTTTCTGGCGCATACACCACCATGAATTCGAGAATGGCGGCTTCAATGCCATCCACCTCGCCCGTGCATTGCACCAGCACGGCTTTTTCGGCCATGCGGCGGCACGTCATGCTGAAATGCAGTTTGTCGCCCGGCAATACGGGGCGCTTGAATGAGCATTTGCGCACAGCGCCCAGCATGCCCACATGGCCGGAGCCGATATTGCGCGTGATGGGGTCGCCCGCCAGCAAGCCGATGCCGGCCAACTGCGCCGCCGCTTCCAGAATGATGGCGCCCGGCACGATCGGGCAGCCGGGGAAGTGCCCAACCAAAATCGGATTGTCTGCCGGCCAGCTGGCAATGCCGTTGAAACGGTCTGCCGCATGCGCAGTCGCCTGCTCGATAAACAGCATGGGGGGGCGGTGCGGAATCAGCTCCATCAGGGCAGCGGTATCCAGCTCAATCGGGTATTGCAGGGGCGTATCGGCAGAAAAAGCAGTCATGACAAGCAATGGCAAAAAACAGGAAAAGCATGGAATGCATGCACGCATCTGACGAAGCGTTTGTGTTGCACGTTTGTTACGTAACCATGCGTTAAACAATCAAGCTTTGCAGTCTAACAGATGGCGGCATCCAGACCCGCCTGCAAAACTGCATATCGTCTACCCGAGCTGGACGCAGTCTGTCGTCTGTGCCAACCAACAAAGTAGAACTGCCTACGCGCACACGCTACGTAAGCAGGAGTATCAATATTCGGTTTGCTGCGGTAGCAAACCAGGAATGGCCTTGATGTCTTGCTTGCGGCTTTTCCAGGCGCGCCAGGTGCGCCCGGGATTGAGCAAGGACAGCAGATAAAACGCCCCCTTGAGCTTGCGTATGCCCGGCCAGATGGGCGTGTCGTCGTAAATATCGCCCGCCAGCATGGACAGCAGAGCCTCTTTCATGCGGTATTTATCGCTGGGCGACATGAACATATCGCGCATCGTGGGATTCGAGATGCGGTAGATGAACCACGAGAACTCGCGCGGACCGTGCCGCATTTTGGCATCAAATGTCTGCAATGCCGCCTGCGCCTGTTCGGGCTGCCGCAGGCAGGTGGCGATGGCCTTGGTCGCCATCACTCCGCCTTTCATCGCCAGCCACACGCCGGACGAAAAGACAGGGTCGATAAAGGCGTAGGCATCGCCAATCATCACGTAATTGCGGCCATGGTTGCGCTGTGAAAGGTAGGAGTAGTTGCCCGTGGCCGTCACGTCCTCCGACACCATGGTGGCCTGCTCCATGCGCTGCGAAAGCGCCTTGCACATGGCCATGCCATCCAGAAAGAACTGTTTGAGACTGCGCTTGCCACGGGTTTTCAGGAAGTGTGGCCAGACCACCATGCCGACGCTGGTGATGTCATTTTGCAGGGGAATGAACCAGAACCAGCCATAGTCGAACCAGAAGATGGTGATATTGCCCTGATCTTTGCCGGGGTGGCGCTTCGCCCCTTTGAAATGGGCATAAATGGCCGTGCTGTTGTGATCCGGATTGGGGTATTTGATTTTGAAGCGATTGGACAAAAAGGTGTCGCGCCCCGAGGCGTCAACCAGAAACCGCGCCGTCCACTGGCTTTTGCTGCCATCGTCGTGCAAGGCGGTAGCCTGTATCTGATCTGGGTTGCTGTCCAGATCCACACCGGTGACTTTGCAGCCCTCTACCACATGGGCGCCCTTGCGCTCGGCATTGCGGATCAGGATTTCGTCAAATTCGGAACGCAGCACCTGATAGGCCGAAGGCATAGATTTGTCCCAGGCATCGGCAAATTGGAAGGTTTGGCAGCCCTGCTCATGCCATGGCGAAACAAATTCTGCGGCGTATTTGGGCACACCGATGGCGCGCACCTCTTCGCCCACGCCCAACTCATCCAGCAGGGGCAAGTTGGCTGGCAGCAAGGATTCGCCGATGTGAAAACGCGGATGCCGCGCTTTTTCCAGCAACACCACCCGAAAGCCTTTTTGCGCCAGCAAGGTCGCGGTGGTTGATCCCGCCGGCCCGCCGCCGATCACCAGCACGTCGTACAGGGTGTTGCTGGCAGCCTCCTGGGCTGCATTAGCCGCTGCGCTCATGCACGTATGAATCCCCGCATGGTTTTCTTGCGCGGCAAAATCGGTAACAGTTTTTTCAGTGCTATCCATGAAGCCTTTTCCCTCCAGAACAGGATGATACCCGTCTTATCCTGTCTAACTTTCAAGCGGGTGAGGCATCATCCAAGCGGTGCAAATAACGGCGCAGCACCGGCGTGGTAATCACCGTGCTAACCAAGGCCATGATGACCAGCATGGTAAAGACGCTGCGCGAGATCACGCCCATGTCGTAGCCGATATTGATGACGATCAGCTCCATCAAGGCGCGCGTATTCATCATCACGCCCACAATATGCGCTTGCGGCACCGACATGCCGGCCGAGCGCGCCGCCAGGTACGAGGGCAGGTATTTGGCCGCGCAGGCCAGCAGCACAACAACGGCACACCATCCCCACAGGGCCAGGGTATTGAGGCTGCCGATGCTGGTGCGCAAGCCGGTGTAGGTAAAGAAAATAGGCAAGAAAAATACCGTCACGAAATGGCCGATGTGCGTACGCCAGGCTTCCACAAAACGGGGCTGATCGTGCAGCAGTACCCCCAGCATGAAGCCGCCAAATATCGCGAAAATGCCCAGCTTGTACGTGAGCATGGCGCTGATGAAAACCAGACAAAGAATCACGCCCAGCAGGTTATTGCTCCAACTGTGCTCGCCGCCCAGCCGCTGAATCAGCCAGCGCAGCAAGGGGCGCACCAGCCACCAGCACACTACTATATACACCGCCAGCCACAGCAGCGTCAGGCCAAATTGCCAAGGGCTGAATTGCGCCGCAGACAGCATGGTCACCAGCGCCAGCAAAAGCCAGCCCACCACATCATTGATGGCGGCCGCACTG
>JAGOGU010000085.1 GCA_017996515.1 Allobrachymonas sp. | reverse complement strand
GGGCCAGGCCAGGCCGCTGTAGCGCCGCCCACGGCCCGACCAGCCCCATTGGTGCTGGTCGCCTTGCAGGGCAAAGTCGCGCCCGTGTAGCCACAGGTCTGCGCCGATGCGCTCGGCATGCGCTGCCAGGGTTTGCGGCGGCTGCGGGTCGCCCACAATGGCGGGTTTGCCCGCGCGCATGATGCCGGCTTTTTCGGCACCGATGGCTTCGCGGGTATCACCTAAAAATTCCGTGTGGTCGATGTCGATGCTGGTGATGATGGCGCAGTCGGTATCGATCAGATTGACGGCATCGAGCCGCCCGCCCAGCCCCACTTCAAGGATGACGGCATCCAGCCCGGCGCTGGCCAGGCAGTCCAGAATCGCTAGTGTGGTGAATTCGAAATAGGTCAGAGGTGTCGCGCCACGCGCTTGCTCGACGCGGGCAAAGTGTTGCGCCAGCGTGGCTTCGTCCACAGGCTGGTTGTTGATTTTGCAACGCTCGGTAAAGTGCACCAGATGGGGCGAAGTAAACAGGCCGGTGCGGTAACCTGCGTGGCGCAAAATGCTTTCCAGCATGGTGCAGCTGGAACCTTTGCCATTGGTGCCGGCCACAGTAAACACCGGGCAGTCGAAGCGCACGCCGGCCCCGTTGTGCATGCGGCTGGCGACGCTGCGCAGGCGATCCAGCCCCAGCTCAATGCCTTGTATGCCTTGGGGGTGAAGTTGCTCGCAATAGGCCAGCCATTGTTGGAGTGTGTGGGGCGAAGAATCGGTTTGTTGCTGCATCGCGGTATTGTGCATGATGGCTGCGGTCATCATCTCTGTAATCTCTATGTTTTGCTTCGTGAGAAGCGCGGCAAACCCGGCCATAATGCGGCCATGGCTTCTTCATTGACTGCACCTATTACGGTTTACGGTATTGCCCATTGCGATACGGTGAAAAAAGCGCGCGCCTGGCTGCAAGAACACCAGGTGGCTTACGAATGGCACGACTTCAAAAAGCAAGGCGTGCCAGCTGACCGGTTGGATGTCTGGTTGCAGCAGTTGGGGCGCGATGCGTTGATCAATCGCCGGGGCACCACCTGGCGGCGGCTGGATGCGGCGGTGCAGGCCAGCATAAAAGACGATGCCAGCGCCAAAGCCCTGATGCTGGCGCAGCATGGTGTCATCAAACGCCCGCTGGTGGACTGGGGGCAGGGCAAGCTCACGCTGGGATTTGATCCGCAGCAGTGGCAGCAACTGCTGGCAGGCACGCCAGACTGAGCCGTCACAGGCGTTTGACGGGCACGCTTTGACCATGACTGACACCCCCCTCATGCACGAAGTATGGCAATACATCGCCATGCATTGGTGGGGTATATTAGGCTGGGTCTGGTTGTCGACAGGCATATATCTGGCCATCCATATCACCTTGCAGCGGCGCTCACCTGCGGCAACCTTGGCGTGGATATTGGGATTGTTTCTGATCTCGCCCGTTGGGTTGATCGTCTACCGGTTTTTCGGGCCGCAAAAGGTCAAGCGGCAATCGTTGCGGCGCTTGCGCAGCCAAGGAAGGCTGCGCGCGCATTACGATATGCGCTGGAATCAATACGAAAGGCCGCGGCCACCCCTCTGGGCGCTCAGACACAGCCAGTTGGTGGAATCCAGCTGCGGCATTCCGCCATCCAATTGCAGTGCTGTGGATATCATCAACGGCGGAGGCGCCACGTTGCAGGCTATCTTGCAACAGATTGAGGCGGCGCGATTCCACGTGCATCTGGAATACTATATTTTCGAGCCTGACCAAACCGGCCAGCAGTTGATGGATGCCTTGCTGGCTGCGCTGCAACGGGGCGTCAAGGTGCGCTTGCTGGTCGATGATGTCGGTTCAACGCGTTTTGCGGGGCGTGCCGGCAAGGCCATGCGGCAGCGATTTGTCGCGGCAGGTGGACAGCTGGCGTTTTTTCATCCCACGCACATCAATCCGTTCAATCTGTTTTTGCGTCCCATGCTCAATCTGCGCACACACCGCAAGATCGTGGTGTGTGACGGTTGGGTAGGCTTTACGGGCGGCGTCAATATCACCGATGACGAAAACGAATGCCTGTTTCCGCACACAGCCTATCGGGATACGCATTTGCGCATGGAAGGTGCAGCCGTGCGTTGGTTGCAGTACCTGTTTCTAGAAAATTGGGCCTATGCCAGTGGCGAGCACAAATTTGAACCTACGGTTTTTGAAACAGGACAGTCGGGTAAACATGTGGTGCAACTGGTGGCATCCGGGCCGGATAGCAGCGGGCAGGCTATTCACCACGCCATGTTGCACGCCATTGGCATGGCGCAGCATCGCGTGTGGCTGACGACACCTTATTTTGTACCCACCGAGCCGGCTTGGTATGCACTGCTCAATGCGGCCTTGCGGGGGGTGGAAGTCAAAATCCTTGTGCCACAGCGCAGCGATTCGTTCTGGGTCACGATGGCGGCGCGTTCGTACTTCAAAGAACTGTGCGATGCAGGCGCGCAGGTGTACGAATACGTGGGTCCCTTGCTGCATGCCAAAACGCTGGTGGTAGATGACAACTACAGCATGGTGGGCACGGCCAACTTCGATAACCGCAGTTTTCTGCTCAATTTTGAAGTGTGCGTGGCGCTCTACAGTGAGGAATTGACGCACAAAGCCGCACAGATGTTTGCCGAAGACTTGCAACATGCCCACAGAGTGACGGGTGATCCTGGCAAGCAGCCGTGGCACAGAACCTTGCTGGAAGCGGTTGCGCGCCTGTTTTCGCCTCTATTGTAAGTATATGAACATGATTCAGAGGTAGCCAAGCCCGAGTGATCGTGAAAGTGTCGTTCGGGTCGCACGCGCATGAAAAAACGTCCATGAACCCTGTGTATTTGCGTGGGCATGAGGGGCGCAGTAAGTGCCGTGGCGATAATGGTGTTCGAGCCAGATGCCAGATGTACGCTGGCGTTGATGGGATTTTTTGTTGCCTATAGTGATTGTGCTTTTTTGATGCTTCATGCCCGAAGAACATGGCTGATTTTTTCCAGAATTTGATGCAGATGCTGGCCTTGCCGCAGTACGGCTTGAGCACGGTATTTGTCGTGGCTTTTTTGTCGGCCACGTTGCTGCCGCTGGGATCCGAAGCAGCCGTTTACGGCCTGCTGGTACTCAATCCGCAGCTATTTTGGCCCACCATGGCGGTGGCGACTATCGGCAACACCTTGGGGGGGGCATTCAGCTGGTGGATGGGGTTGGGCGCGCACAAGGCGGTGGAAAAAGTGCGTAAAGACAAAGCCGAATCGACCGCATTGGCCTGGTTGCAGCGTTTTGGCCCGCGGGCATGCTTTCTGTCTTTTCTGCCCGCGGTGGGCGACCCTTTATGTGCCGTGGCGGGTTGGCTCAAAATGCCCTTCTGGCCCTGCGTAGGCTGGATGGCTATAGGTAAATTCTTGCGCTATGTGGTGCTGACGGCCTTGCTGCTGTGGGTGCTGCCGCCGGAATGGGTCACCAGATTGGTGCAGGCCGGTTGATGCTGGCGCTCAGACTGTAGGGGTTAAACGGGCAAGGACAAGAATAAGCGCAAGGATAAAAGCAGACGCTTGCCGTGCTGGCAGCGATTCATGGACACGTTAGCGCGTGCGCTGCTTCATGGCGCGTTCTACCTCGCGCTTGCCTTCGCGTTCTTTGATGGTGTGACGCTTGTCGTGCTCGGCTTTGCCTTTGGCCAAGGCAATTTCGCATTTCACCCGGCCGTTTTTCCAATGCAGGTTGAGGGGCACCAGCGTATAGCCTTTTTGCTCGACCTTGCCAATCAGGCGGCGGATTTCGTCCTTGTGCATCAGCAGCTTTTTGGTGCGTACGGCATCAGGGCTGACGTGGGTAGAGGCGGTTTTCAGTGGGTTGATCTGGCAGCCGATCAAAAACAGCTCGCCATCGCGAATCACCACGTAGCCATCGGTCAGTTGCACCTTGCCTTCGCGCACGGCCTTGACCTCCCAGCCGTGCAGCACCATGCCTGCCTCGTACTTTTCTTCAAAAAAGTAGTTGAAGGCGGCTTTCTTGTTCTCGGCAATCCGAGTGGGAAGCGGTTTTTTTTTCGTGGCCATGAAAAATCAGTCCGTGCATTTTGTGCACAATACAAAGCCTGACATTGTATGAAATCTGTTCGCAAATCCGTTCTGCTGCCTTATAGCCCGCAAGAAATGTTCGAGCTGGTCAGCGCCGTGCCCGACTATCCGCGCTTTTTGCCGTGGTGCAGCTTTGCCCGCGTGCTGCAAGTTTTGCCAGATGGCAAGGTGGCAGAGGTGGGCATTGGTCTTGCCGGCGTGCAGCAGAGTTTTGTCACGCGCAATACCGAGCTGCCCGGGCAGCAAATCAACATCCGACTGGTGCGTGGCCCTTTTTCCGATTTGCACGGGCAGTGGCGTTTTGAGCCGGCGGGGGACGATGGCGCACGCGCTTGCCGCGTGCAGCTGGATTTGAACTATCGCTTTTCCAATTTTTTGCTGGCGCGCCTGATTGGGCCAGTGTTCGACAAAATTGCCTCCACCATGGTGGAGGCTTTTACGCAACGTGCGCATGCAATCTATGGCAAACCCTGAAACCCTTTGCGTGACCTTGGTGTACGCGCCGCAGCCGCGCACCGTGCTCGAAAAAAAACTGCACGTGGCCGTTGGCAGCACGGCGCGGGATGCCTTGCAGGTCAGCGGCTGGCACAGCAGGCCCGAGGTGCGTGAGCTGCTCGAAAAAGGGGGCGACGCCGCCCAGTTGCAATGCGGCATCTGGGGCAAGCCGTGCGGGCTGGAGCATGTGCTGCAAACCGGCGATCGGTTGGAACTGTATCGCCCCTTGCTGGTCGATCCCAAGCGGGCGCGGCGCGAGCGGTTTGCCCGGCAAGGCAGTCGCTCGGCAGGGCTTTTTGCCCGCAGGCGCACGCCAACGTCGCCAACATCCGGGCAGGGCGATGCCCCCACGCCTGAGGGCAAGGCTGGCGCGTAACACCAATTGCAGTGTTTGCAATCGCAGCGCCTGAGCACGGCGGGCGCTTGCCCGGGCTTGGCTTTACGCCGCGGCCAGCGCCTGATCCAGATCGGCGATGATGTCGTCGATATGCTCAATGCCAATGGACAGGCGAATCATGTCTTCGCTGACGCCGGCTTTTTCCAGCTCTTGCGCCGAGAGCTGGCGATGCGTGGTGCTGGCGGGGTGGGTGGCCAGTGTTTTGGTATCGCCGATATTGACCAGACGCAGAATCATCTGCAGCGCATCCTGGAAGCGCGCGCCGCCTGCGCGGCCGCCCTTGACGCCAAAATTCAGAATGCCCGAGGCGTTGCCGCGCATGTATTTCTGCACCAGTGGGTAGTCGGCATGGCTGGGCAGGCCGCTGTAATTGACCCAATGAACTTTTGGGTGCTGCTGCAAAAACTCTGCAACCTTGCGGGCGTTTTCGCCAATGCGATCCATGCGCAGCGGCAGGGTCTCCAGCCCTTGCAGAATCAGGAAAGCATTCATGGGGCTGATGGCAGCCCCCATATTACGCAAGGGCACGGTGCGCGCCCGGCCAATGTAGGCGGCGGGGCCCAGCGCCTCGGTATAGACCACGCCGTGGTAGCTGACTTCCGGGGTGTTCAGGCGTTTGAAACGCTCTTTGTGTTGTGCCCAGGGGAATTTGCCACTGTCCACAATGATACCGCCCAGGCTGGTGCCGTGGCCGCCAATGTATTTGGTCAGCGCGTGCACCACAATGTCTGCGCCATGCTCAAACGGGCGGCACAGATAGGGGCTGGGCACGGTGTTGTCCACAATCAGCGGAATGCCGTGCGCATGGGCGATGTCGGCCAGTTTTTCAAAATCGGTCACATTGCCCAGCGGGTTGCCGATGGATTCGCAATAAATGGCCTTGGTTTTGTCGTCGATCAGCTCGGCAAATTGCTGGGGCTGGCGATAGTCGGCAAAACGCACGTCAATGCCGTATTGCGGAAAGGTGTGGGCAAACAGGTTGTACGTGCCGCCGTACAGGGTGGACGAGGTCACGATGTTGTCGCCCGCTTCGGCAATGGTTTGGATGGCATAGGTGGTGGCGGCCATACCGGATGCTACGGCCAAAGCGGCAATGCCGCCTTCCATGGCGGCGACGCGTTTTTCCAGCACGTCTTGCGTGGGGTTCATGATGCGCGTGTAAATATTGCCTGCCACTTTCAGGTCGAACAGGTCGGCGCCATGCTGGGTGTTGTCAAAGGTGTAAGAGGTGGTTTGGTAAATGGGCACAGCGGCTGCACGGGTGGTGGGTTCGCTGCTGTAGCC
>JAGOGU010000084.1 GCA_017996515.1 Allobrachymonas sp. | reverse complement strand
GGCCAGGACTTCACCGCGCAGCAGCTCGGGCCGATCCGGGCCGTGGAGGATGGGCAGGGCAGAGGTCATGCGGGACGCGCGCGGTATCCGGCCTCAAGCCCCCGGCGCCATCTCCAGCTGCATCATGACCATGTTCATCAGTGTGTTCACCGTGGGGCGGCCGGTCTCGATGACATAGTTCGCCGCCTCACGGTACAGGGGATCGCGCACGCGGTGGAGCTCGCGCAGGCGTTCCTGCGGGTCGGCCACCTGCAGCAGCGGGCGCGTCTGGCTGTGGCGCACGCGCTTGTAAATTTCTTCGGGCGAGGCGCGCAGGTACATCACATGGCGGAAGCCACGGCGCAGGGCGGCGCGGTTTTCGGGCCGCAGCACCACGCCGCCACCCGTGGACAGAATCAGGGCGCCAGGTTCGGCAGCCAGTTCTTCCAGCAAGGCGGTTTCATGGTCGCGAAACGCCTGCTCTCCATGCTGTGCAAAGTAGTCGCTGATGCTGCAGCCCAGGCGCTGCTCCAGCAGGTGGTCCATGTCGATGAACGGCAGGCCCAGGCGCCGGGCAAGCTGCCGGCCCACGGTGGATTTGCCACTGCCGGGCATGCCGACCAGGGCGCAACGCGTTTGCATGTTGGTGTATTGCTGTGAGGGGAGCGGCAAGTGTAAGGCGGGCCCTGACGAGGGTAGGGGGCCGGCATCCAACTGAATGGTCTTGTGGATTGCGCCACTGCAAACGCGTCGCCAGGGGTGGCCAAACCTTCCCCGCAGCACCGGTTTCGACGATACGATGGCCGCTCACACCCTATACCCTGGGGATCGGCTGATGGGGCATGCGTACCATTCTGGCCACCGCTGGCGCGCATGGTGTGGTTCAACACGGGGGAGATCGAATCACCAGGTGGTTTCAACTCCGAAGTGCAGCCCCACATATTGGTCTTTCATGTAAACCAGGATGGCTGCTTTACCCAGCAAAAATAGAAAATGATGCACCCTGCAAACCCCATTGAGTACCGCAGTGATATCAACGGTCTGCGCGCGTATGCGGTGATGGCCGTGCTGTTGTTCCATTTCAAGATTCCCGGTTTTGCTGCTGGATTTATCGGCGTTGACGTGTTTTTTGTCATATCGGGTTTCTTGATGACAGGGATCATCGTCAAGGGGCTGGAGAAAATCAGGCTTTCTGTCTTGCAGTTCTACATGGCACGTGTACGGCGCATAGTGCCGGCATTACTGGCTTTGCTGGCATCATTATTGGTGCTGGGCTACTTTTTCTTATTGACGTTGGATTACAAGGCCTTGGGTACGCAGTCGATATCCGCGATGGCCTTTCTGTCGAATGTATATTTTTGGAGAACCGCTGGCTATTTTGATGCGGCCGCGCATGAAAAGTGGTTGCTTCACACCTGGACGCTTGGGGTTGAGGCGCAATTCTATGTGTTGCTGCCGCTCTACCTGTTGTCCTTGTGGAAGCTTCGCCCTGGCATTCGCACGCTTTTCTATGGGTTGATTTTTGCCTTCATTGCCTCTTTGGGCCTAGGCATCATTGCATCCAGTTGGCAACCGGTAGCCGCCTTCTATCTGCTGCCAGCCAGGGGGTGGGAGTTTTTAGGCGGTGGCTTGGTGTTCTTGCTTGGGCGGGATGCGCCACGTTTGAAACAATATGCCCCGCATATGTTTTGGCTGGGATTTGCGCTTTGGCTTGCGGCCATGTTGCTGATAGATGGCCAGACTGCTTGGCCGTCCGGCTGGGCACTGCTGCCGGTTTTGGGCACCATGTTGATTATTCTGGCGCAACAGTCCGATTCAGTATTGACGGCCCATCCCGTCGCGCAATGGCTTGGCGACCGCTCATACTCGATCTATCTGTGGCACTGGCCGGTCATGGTGGCGTTGTATTTTGCGGGTTTGCAGGATCATTGGCCCTGGATCGTCGTTGGGCTATGTTTTAGCCTACTGCTTGGGCACCTGTCCTTCCGGTGGGTGGAGACGCCAAGCAGAATCGCCCTGTCCTCCGGGACCATGACAAAGCAGTTGGTTGCCTTGGCGAGTGCGGTGATGGTGGTCGGAGCTGCTGCGGCAAGTGCCAGGCTGCTTGATGTTGACGGGCGGCGCGCGCCAGAGATAGAACTTGCTGCGGCCGAGCAAGAAAATAAAGATCCCAGGAGGAAAGGCTGCGAAGGCAAGACCACTGGCGCACCTGACTGCATATACGGGCAAGGGCCACTTGCCGCCATTTTGCGAGGCGACAGCCATGTTTTTGCGATTGTCACTGCGTTGGAACAGGCGGCTGTAAATAATCACAAAAGCGTCGTTCCGTGGTCAATGAGCGCTTGTCCTGCCATGGACGGCATTCGATTTTCGGATACTAAAACCAGAGCTGCGGATGCATGTGATATTTTCAATAAATGGGCTGATGGCGAGATGTTGAAACACCCGGGTGTGCCCATTATTCTTGTCAGTCGCACGTCATTCTATGTGATGGGCCCCAATGAGCCTGACAGGCAGGAGGAGGCAAAATATGCACCTGTATATTTTGAAAAGAAGTACAAATTTCAAAATGAACCAGGGTTTGCAGAAGAATATGCCGGCGTTCTGGTAGCCACGGCATGCAGGATCGCCAAGGATAGGCCTGTATATTTGATGCGCCCTATTCCGGAGTTTGGTATCGATGTCCCAAAAACGGTTTCGCGTGGCCTGATGCTTGGGGGTGGTTCTGGTGATATCAAATTGCCAGTTGGCGAATACATGAGGCGCAATAAAATCGTGTGGGATGCCCAGGACGCGGCGGAAAAACAATGTGGAGTGAAAATTCTCGATCCGCTTCCCTATCTTTGTGATGCAAATTACTGCTACGGCTCAAAAAATGGCCGCCCGCTATATCATGATGATGACCATCTGAGTGAATACGGAAATAAGTTCCTGATCCCCATGTTCGAGCGGATTTTCATGGATCAGGCAGGGTAGGCTGGCGGTGTTTTTGCCGTGCGGATGGTATTGGTGCTGAATAAATTGTTGCTGGATTGGTATGCAAGTTTCACTTGATGATAGGCTGGCCGATGTCCAGTCAAAACCGTCGCCGCGCGGAGCAGCTCGCCCGTCCGCCGCGCATATTGGCTATCTGGACGGTTGGCGCGGACTTGCAATTGCCTTGGTCTTGGAGGCGCACTTCATCAACATACTCCCCTTTGAAACCGGGCGCATGGGGGTGGATGTGTTTTTTTGCTTGTCGGGTTTCTTGATGAGCGGCTTGCTGTTTGTAAAACGGCAGCCGTTAACGCTCTTTTATAAACGGCGGATCAGCAGAATACTCCCGGCTTTCCTGCTTTTTGTTGCTTGCATATATATTTATGCGTACTCTCGGCAGTTGAAATTCAGTGCTGCCGAGGTTGCATCGACGTTTCTTTTCCTTCGCACTTATCTGCCGATTGGAGTCGGAATATGGGAGACGGGCATTCCGATTGGCCATCTTTGGTCCATCAATATTGAAGAGCACTGTTATATCTTTATGAGCCTGATTGTTTTGTTTTGGAGGTATAGGGGGCATGAGGGCTTGATGCTATTTATTGCCGGCGTCTTGTGCATAGGCGTTGGTATTATTTATGTGCGCCTAGGGAAAGCTGCGCCACCCTGGGGTGCATTGGGGACAGAGGTCGCCGCGTCACATCTTCTGATTTCTTCTGGTTATCGACTGCTGCGTGAAAAATACCAATTGAAAGTGCCTGGCTACCTTCCACTGCTTGCCATTATTGCGATTCCAATATGCTACTCAGAACTTGCTCCGTGGTGGGCGAAAAGTCTGATCTCCCCGTTTATTCTGGCCTTCGCGGTGAATCATCTTGGGCAAACGTATGACTGGTTCAAGGCGGCCCTGTCCATGCCAGTGTTGAGATATCTGGGGCTATGGTCTTATTCCATATACCTGTGGCAGCAACCGTTCTATGTTTATAAGTCCTCGTTTCCAGGTGGGCCTTTTATGGCTTTGGTTGCGGCTTTTGCTGTGTCGCTGCTTTGTTTTTATGCCTGGGAAAAACCAATTCGCTCGTGGCTTAACAAATATTGGTGAGAAGGCAGCCCAACTTCGGTGGTTTATGCTCCGGCATGTCGGACAGCCCCATTCATCGCGCACATTCAACCCATGTCTTTCTCCATTCAGGCAATGAGCGCGTATGTGCAGCGCGTCTTTACGCGCATTCCGCTGCTGCGCGCCGTGCGCCTGTGGCTGGACGCCGACGGCCTGCGCATGAGTGCCGCCATGTCGTTCTACGGCATGCTCAGCCTGGCGCCGCTGTTGCTGCTCATCGTGGGGCTGCTGGGCTGGTGGGTGGACAAGGCGTACCTGGAGACCAACCTGATCGGCCAGGTGCAGGGCGTGATGGGCGAGCGTGGCGCCGAGGTGGTGCGCGCGGCCCTGGCCAGCGCCCAGGCGCCGGAGCAGGGCCGGCTGGCGTCGATTGCGGGTTTTGTGCTGCTGCTGTCGGGCGCCACCGGGGTGTTTGCCGAGCTGCAGTCGGCGCTGGAGCGGCTGTGGCTGCACGGCCACCCCGCGCCCGAACGCCCGGCCTGGTGGCGCATGGCCTCGCTGCGCCTGCGTGGGCTGGCGTATGTGCTGGCGCTGGGCTTTCTGTTGCTGGTGTCGCTGGTGCTGTCCACCGCCATCAAGGTGGTGGCCACCTGGGCCAGCGCGCTGCTGCCCGTGGGCTCGGGTCTGCTGCTGCAGGTGATCAACGAAGCCGTGTCCTTCGGCGTGGTGGTGCTGTTGTTCGTGGGGTTGATGCGCATAGGCAGCGGCCCCAAGCCGCCGCTGCGCTGCCTGGTGTTTGGTGCGGCAGTGGGGGCGTTGCTGTTTACCGTGGGCAAGCAGTTGCTGGCGCTGTATCTGACGCGTGCGGCCGTGGTGTCGGCCTATGGGGCGGCGGGCTCGCTGGTGGTGTTCTTGATGTGGATTTACTTCTCGTCGGCGGTGCTGTTGTTTGCCGCCAGTTGTGCGCGCGCGCTGCACGACGTGCGCCAGGTCGCGCCGGGGTGACGTCTTTTTACGGCGCTTACAGCACGGCCGGTTTTGTGAAGCAGGGGCCGCGTTAGGCTGCGCGCACTTCGCGGCCCGGCTGTCGGGCCGCCCTTTACTGCACAGGAATTGGATATGAACTCCACCACTGCGGTGGCCCAGAGCCCGGCCACCCTGAAATGGCTTTGGATGGCCGTGGGCGCGTTGGGCGTAAGCGTGCTGGCCCTGGGCGGTACCTTGCTTGCGCAGAACCTGCGCGGTGATGCGCCCGTGGCGCTGGCCACCCAAGAGTTGGCGCAAGAGCCGGCGCCAGTCGCAACGCTTAATCAGCAAAAAGTGCCTCAAACGGTTTTGCAGCAAGCGCATGCAGCTCCTGATTCAAGAGTGACTCACGCCGCTTCGCGCCCCGCCCAGCCTGGCCCCGCGCGCCAGCCGCAGCCGGTGGCGCAGGCGCGCCCAGCCGCGCCGGTATGCGCCAGCTGCGGCCAAGTCGAGTCGGTGCAGGCTGTGGAGCAGGCTGCGCCCGCCACCGGCCTGGGTGCGGTGGCCGGTGGCGTGCTGGGCGGCGTGCTGGGCAATCAGGTGGGCAAGGGTTCGGGCCGCACGGCGGCCACGGTGCTGGGCGCCGTGGGCGGCGGCTACGTGGGCCACAAGGTGGAGGAGCGCGTCCGCAGCACCACCGTCTATCAGATGCGGGTGCGCATGCAGGATGGATCGGTGCGCAGCTTCACGCGCGCCCAGCCCGTGGCCGAGGGCACGCCGGTGCGCCTGGAGGGCAAGGGCTTTCGCGTGGACGATGGTGCCGGCGCTGCAGAGCGCCAGGGCGCCGGGCCGGTGTATGTGAACGACCGGACTTATTGACGGGCGCTGGGAGCGCAGGCGTCTCGCCGGCATGGTGGAGCCCCTCGCCTCTCCCACAAGGGGAGAGGAAGAAACAGCCGCAAGCCTCATCTATATGGCGTGAGGCGCTATAAAAAAGATGTGTCGATAGCTATGCTCGCCAGAGGGGGAGGGAGTGAAGGCAGCAGTCTGAGATGCAAGGTGTTTTTCCCTGATTAGGCACATACCTCAGACTGTGCCGCGAGCCCTCACCCCAACCCTCTCCCGGAGGGAGAGGGAGTAAAGCCGGCGCAACCGGTCACCCTCGCCCCTTTGGGGAGAGGGAGGGGTGAGGGGCCTCTGCGATATGTGCATAGTCAGGTATTTTTCGGATTTGACCCAATAAAAACGGGCGCTACCAGCTATGCAACTGGTAGCGCCCGTGGCGTTTCAGGCGGCGTCTTTATTTCTCTACAAACGCGCGCTCGATGACGAAGTCGCCCGGGCGCGTGGTGTTGCCCTCT
>JAGOGU010000003.1 GCA_017996515.1 Allobrachymonas sp. | reverse complement strand
ATGAATGCTTTTGGTACGGCCCAAAAACAGGGGGATGACCATGTGCGGAAAGACCACCACGTCACGCAGGGGCAACAAGGGCAGATCGACGGGTTCGGCAGGAAAATGGGTGAAATCAGGCATAAACAATTCCGGAAAAGCGCGTTGGCAACGCCTCGCAGACAGACTGCGCATCAGTCATCAGTATGGGGGCAACAACACATATTTCAATGCGCCCGCTGGTAAACACAAGCCATGAAGCAGGATTTTCATCCATTCTCGGCCAAGCAGTATGTCTTGGTCAATTTGATGCCGAACAGGGAGAAGGAAGGCCATGCATGGGGCGTACGTCTTCCCTATCCCGTCCGGCAGGAAAAGCACGGCCTGCGCTATGTACCCATAGCAAGGGTTGGTTAGATGGCTTCCGTGCTTGGGGTTTGTGTGATCGAGCACACCCTACTCGCTTGGAATAACAACAGCAAAGCGAGGCTGCCCCCGCTTCACATTTCGCGCTTCACATCCAACGCTTCGATTGGGCGACACTGCAAAATGGCGAGTATCAAGCCTGTTTTTCTTTGGTGCGGTATACCAGCATGGGGGGCTTGTCTCCCGTAACGGTCGATTCGTCCACCACCACTTTTTCGACATTGCCCATGGCGGGCAACTCGAACATGGTATCGAGCAGCATGCGCTCCAGAATCGAGCGCAAGCCGCGCGCGCCCGTTTTGCGCTCCAGCGCCTGTTTGGCTATTGCTTGCAGTGCTTTGGGCTTGACTTCGAGCTGCACCCCTTCCATATCAAACAGTTTTTGATACTGCTTGACCAAGGCATTTTTAGGCTCAGTCAAAATCTTGATCAAGGTCTTCTCGTCCAGTTCTGCCAGCGCGGTAATGACCGGCATCCGCCCGATCAGCTCGGGAATCAGGCCGAATTTGATCAAATCCTGCGGCTCAATGTGCTGGAACACCTCGCTCAGCGACAACTCTTTTTTGCTGCGCACTTCTGCACCAAAGCCCATGCCCGAACCGCTGGTGCGGCGCTCAATGACTTTTTCCAGCCCGTCAAACGCGCCGCCGCAGATGAACAGCATATTGCTGGTATCGACTTGCAGAAAATCCTGGTTGGGGTGCTTGCGTCCGCCCTGTGGCGGAATGCTGGCCTTGGTGCCCTCGATCAATTTGAGCAGCGCCTGCTGCACGCCTTCGCCCGACACATCGCGCGTGATCGAAGGGTTTTCGGATTTACGGGCAATTTTGTCGATCTCGTCGATGTAGATAATGCCGCGCTGGGCTTTTTCGACATCGTAGTCGCAGCTTTGCAGCAGTTTGCTGATAATGTTTTCGACATCCTCACCTACATAACCAGCCTCGGTCAACGTGGTAGCGTCGGCCATCACAAACGGCACCTGCAAAACACGCGCCAAGGTTTGCGCCAGCAGGGTTTTGCCCGAGCCGGTTGGGCCAATCAAGAGGATGTTGCTTTTGGCCAATTCCACATCGCCGCTCGGCTGGCTGTCATCGGCCTTGTCGTCTTTCTTGGCCGAGGCCAAAGCATCCTTGTGCAACAGGCGCTTGTAATGGTTGTAAACGGCCACGGCCAGCGTGCGTTTGGCCAGTTCTTGCCCAATTACGTACTGGTCGAGATGCTCTTTGATCTGCACAGGTGTTGGCAGGCTTTGCAAGGCCGATGCGTCAAGCTGTTGCTGCGCCCGCAGTTCATCGCGCAGAATAGCGGTGCATTGCTCGATGCATGCATCGCAAATAAAGACCGTTTGTCCTGCATGACCGCCGGAAACCAGCTTGTTCACTTCGTCCTGCGATTGGCCGCAAAACGAGCAATGCGGAACGGTTTTACTACCTGCGTCTTTTCGAGATGTCATGAGCCTGTGCAATAAAAAAGCAATGAATGGGCAAAGGGTTTCGCCGTATCAACCGGCTTCGCCGCGTCGGGTGATTACCTGATCGACCAAACCATATTCCTTGGATTCTTCGGCTGACATGAAGTAATCGCGCTCGGTATCGTGCACGATTTTTTCATAAGGCTGCCCAGTGCGATCGGCCAGAATGCGGTTCATTTGCTCTTTGGTGCGCAAAATGTCGCGCGCATGGATTTCGATATCCGTGGCCTGCCCGCGTGCGCCGCCCAGCACTTGGTGAATCATGACTTTGCTGTTGGGCAGGCTATAGCGCTTGCCCTTGGCGCCTGCCGCCAGCAAAAATGCCCCCATACTGGCGGCAAAGCCCAGACACATGGTGGAAACGTCGGGTTTGATGAATTGCATGGTGTCGTAGATCGACATGCCCGCCGTAACGCTGCCGCCAGGTGAGTTGATGTAGAGCGAAATGTCTTTGTCGGGGTTTTCGCTTTCCAGAAACAGCAGTTGCGCCACCACCAGATTGGCGGTTTGGTCATTGACTTCGCCCACCAGAAAAATCACGCGCTCTTTCAGCAGGCGCGAATAGATATCGAACGAACGTTCGCCACGACCGGATTGCTCGATAACGATGGGCACATAACCCAGCGCGCGCGTATCCTGGCTGCTGTTGTGCAAAGGGTGGGGATACATGATGTTGTGCATGCCTGTGAACTCCGTGGCTAAACATGGATGACGTGCCCTGATGGAGCATGTCTTGACTGGTTGTGGCAGGGCTTTTGCCGCACAGCCTTTGACGGCCTGATACAGCCAGCAAGGCGCAAAGGCAGAAAAAAGCAAGCGCTTGCAGCAAAGCCTGCATCAGCAAACCAGATAGGCGCTGTGCCACAAAAAACAAGTTGCGGCAGCAGCACCCCATCAGATACCGAATACTGGGGCCCTTGTCTTTGCATCCGTGCAGCCAAGCTGCGCACAGATCAAAGCACAAACTCCCAAGATGATATCAGCCCGAGCGGCAGACTCTCCAGCCTGTTTTTCAGGCTTGTCTGGCCATCAGCTCGTCAAAGCCGACTTTTTTCTCGGTGACCTTGGCTTTTTCCAGCACGAAGCTGGTCACATTGTCTTCGGTCACGATGGCTTCGATCTCGCTCAGACGGCGTGGATCAGCCTGGTACCAGCGGACGACTTCTTCGGGTTTCTCGTAGCTGGCAGCCAGATCTTCGATATGCGCCTTGACCTGTTCAGGTGTGGCTTGCAGTTTGTTTTGCTGCACCAGCGAAGAAACAATCAGCGCCAGGCGCACGCGGCGTTCGGCCAAGTTGCGGAACAGATCAGGCGGCAGTTGCACATTGCTGACGTCTTTCACGCCGCGTTTTTGCATATCGGCGCGCGCGTTGTCCATCATGGAGCTGATTTCTGCTTCAACAGTCACTTTGGGCAGTTCCAGATCGGCAACTTTGATCAGTGCGTCCATCACGGCGTTTTTATTGCGCGACTTCAGGCGGGCTTTCACCTCGCGATTCAGGTTTTTGCGGATGTCAGCACGCAAGGTCTCCACGCTGCCGTCTTGCACGCCCAATTGCTTGGCCAAAGTACCGTCCACTTCGGGCAGCTGGCCGGCCTCAACCTTTTTGAGCGTCACCAGAAAATCAGCCGTTTTGCCAGCCACTTCTTTGCCGTGGTATTCCTCGGGGAAAGTCAGCGGGAAAGTTTTGCTTTCGCCCACTTTCATGCCGCGCACGGCGTCTTCAAATTCCTTGAGCATCTGACCTTCGCCCACCATATACTGGAAGTCTTCGGCCTTGCCGCCTTCAAACACTTCGCCGTCGATCTTGCCTTCGAAATCAACGGTTACGCGATCGCCGTCTGCCGCAGCCTGATCGGCTGGGCGTTGAGCAAAGGTGCGGCGTTGCTTGCGCAGAATGTCAAGCGTGCGCTCAACGGCAGAGTCATCCACTTCGGCGTCGATTTTTTCTACCTCGGCCTGGGCAATTTCACCAATCTGCACTTCGGGGAACACTTCAAACAGCGCTTCGAACTGCATTTCGGTCGCAGAGGTAACAGGCAGCTGGTTGATGGTGGGCTGACCTGCCACATTCAAGCCGGCTTCGGTGACCGCGTCATAAAAAGCGCGGCCAACTTTCTCGTTCATCACTTCTTGCTGCACCGAAGCGTGATACTGCTTGGTCACCACATTCATGGGAACCTTGCCCGGACGGAAACCGTCCATCTTCACGTTACGCGCCAGCTTTTGCAAACGCTTGTTGATCTCGAAGTTGATATTTTCGGTAGGAACCGTCAAAACCAGCTTGCGCTCGAGTTTTTCAAGAGTTTCAACATTTACGCTCATTACAAAATCCTTTTTTCTTTATCGAAAAACCATGACAGCCCGCCGTACGGATGCATGACAGGCTGCGCAGACTTACTTTGCTGGTGCGCGGAGCCGGACTCGAACCGGCACGCCATTGCTGGCGTCAGGACCTAAACCTGGTGCGTCTACCAATTTCGCCACCCGCGCAGAAAAGGGGCTCGTTTACTCGCCGCAGCACATCCAGAGATTGCCTGTAGCTGAAAACGGGTAATATCGGATTCTAAACGAGAACCAAGCATAAACCGGCTGCATTCCACCTGCTTCGCGCGGATGATTTGCTTTGCCCTGATGCGTCACGCAAGCGTATGTCTTCCTTTTCACCCTCCGGCAACAAACCGGCTGCCGCTCACGACAACCACCCTGCCACCCACTACGAAAACTTTCCCGTAGCCAGTTGGCTGTGCCCCCGGCACATCCGCCCTGCCGTGGTGGCGCTGTACCGTTTCGCACGCACCGCAGACGATTTGGCCGATGAAGGCGACGCCCCCTGCGCGCAGCGGCTGCATGCGCTGGCGGCCTACCGCCAGGCTTTGCAGGCGATATGCGATTCGGCAACACCTCCTGCGCCCGATGCGCCCTGGGCACACGTCATGCGCCCCTTGCAGGCCGCCATGCAGCGCCATGCCCTGCCGCCGCAACCCCTGCACGATTTGATCAGCGCCTTTGAGCAGGATGTGCGCCACACCGCCGCAGGCCATGTGTATGCAGATTGGGCGGAACTGGCCGATTACGCCCGGCTTTCGGCCAACCCGGTCGGACTTTTGATGCTGCACCTGTACGGCATGACCGATGCCGAAAGCGTGGCGCAAAGCGACGCCATTTGCACCGCCTTGCAGTATTACAACTTCTGGCAGGATATTTCTCTGGATATTTCCCGCAAGCGTTACTATCTGCCGCGCCATTTGTGTGCCCCACTGGGCATTGATCCCCAGCAACCGCATCTGGCCGACCGCAGCAGCCAAGTTACTTTGATGCAAAGCCTACTGGATCACACGGACGCCCTGATGCAGCAAGGCCGGCGCTTGCCGCACCGGCTGGCCGCGCAAGTGGGCAAAGGCAACAAGCTGTCAGCCCTGGAGCTGCAACTGGTGTGCCAAGGGGGCTGGCGCATTGGCCAAAAAACGCGCCGCCTGGGGCCTGCTGCCATCACATACCGCCCAACATTGCATGCCGGCGACTGGGGGCTGATTGCCTGGCGCACACTGGGCGCCCAGTGTGTGGGGTAAACAGGCCCTCGACCTATTACTGCAGACCTGTTGTTGCCGGATGCCGCAAGGCGCAAAGCCCATCGGCTCGGGCACAAGCTCAGGCACAATGGCGCTTTTGCATTCTTTCGCCTTTTGACACTGCCAACCATGTCTTCGCCTTCACAGACTGTTTCTCCGCAAACGTATGTACAAGAAAAAACCGTTGCGGCAGGCAGCAGCTTTTATTACGCTTTTTTGTTTCTGCCCGCACAAGAGCGCGCAGCCATCACTGCGTTCTATGCTTTTTGCCGCGAGGTGGATGATGTTGTAGACGAAGTATCTGAAGCCGAATTGGCAGCGACCAAGCTGGGCTGGTGGGCGCATGAAGTGCAACTGGCTTTTGCAGGCAGCCCCAGCCACCCCGTGATGCAGGCGCTGATGCCGCATGCGGCGCATTTTGGCATCGAGGCGCGGCATTTGCTCGCCATCATCGAAGGCTGCCACATGGACTTGCACCAGCACCGCTACGCCAACCGCGAGCAGTTGCAGCACTACTGCCATCTGGTCGCAGGCATTGTGGGCGAAGTTTCAGCCCGCATCTTTGGGCAAACCCAGCCACAAACCACCGAATATGCGCACAGATTGGGGCGCGCCCTGCAACTGACCAACATCATTCGCGATGTCGGCGAAGACGCCATGCGCGGTCGCATTTACCTGCCCGCTGATGAACTGCAGCGGTTTGGCGTGAGCGAAACCAGCCTGCTGCAACGCCAGCACAGCCCCGAATTTGTACAGATGATGCAGTTTCAGGCACGCCAAGCGCACCAATGCTACGACGAAGCCCTGGCGCTGCTGCCCGCGCAAGACCGGCGCGCCCAAAAGCCCGGCTTGATGATGGCGGCCATCTACCGCGACCTGCTGCGCGAAATCGAAAAAGACGGCTTTCAGGTGCTGGATCGCCGCACCAAACTAACCCCCTTGCGCAAGTTCTGGCTGGCATGGAAAGTGCAGGCACTGGGCCATATGCCCGTTTGAAGCGAAGCCCCTCTTCTGCCTTTGTCCTTGCACCTGCCCTTGGCGCCCTCTATCCACATGCCATCACACACCATGCCTACCCCTGCTGCTCGGATTGCCGTGATCGGCGCTGGCTGGGCGGGTTGCGCGGCGGCGGTGCGTGCCACGCAGCTGGGCGCACGCGTCACCGTCTTTGAAGCCAGCCGCAGCGCAGGCGGGCGGGCGCGCAGCGTGCCTTGCGCCGAAGCAGATGGCGGCATGCTGGATAACGGCCAACATATTCTGATCGGCGCCTACACCCAAACATTGGAGCTGATGTGCACAATCGGCGCATCGCCCGACGCCTTGTTTCAACGCCTGCCACTGGATTTGCGCACGCCCGACGGCCATGGCTTGCAGCTACGCCCAGCCCGCTCTGCGCAGTTAGCCGCCTTGAGCGCCATCATGCGTGCCCAAGGCTGGAATTGGCGCGAAAAATGGCGTTTGCTGCGTGCCACTGCACTGTGGCGCTTGCAAGGATTCAGCTGCCCTGAGCACTCCAGCGTGGCCGATCTGTGCCAGGGCTTGGGGCCTGTGGTTTTTCAAAGCATGATTGAGTCTTTGTGCGTTGCCGCTTTCAACAGCGCCCCGCACGAAACCAGCGGTGCCGTGTTTTTGCGTGTACTGCAAGATGCCTTGTTCTCGGCTGCCGGCGCGTCTGACGCGCTGATTGCCCGCACACCCTTTGGCCAGTTGCTGCCTGAACCGGCTCTGGCCTGGCTGCAAGCCCACGGCGCTCGCATTGCCCTGGGGCAGCGCGTACAGGCACTGCGCCCCACTGCTGACGGTTGGCAGCTGACATGCAGCCCAATATCAACGCATGATGCAGCCGAAGCGCCTTTCGACCACGTCATTCTGGCTTGCCCGGCCTGGGAGGCCAGCCGCCTGGTGCAAGGCCTTGCACAAGATGGCCTACAAGGTAATCCGCAAGGCATTCAACATTTGCAGCAATGGGTGCAGCAGGCCAACGCCCTGCAACACGTACCCATTGCCACCCTGTATGCCTGGTGCCCCAGCAGCGCCTGCTCTCGGCTGCCCCCCATGCAAGCGTTGGCTTGCACATCAAAAGACGAAGCGCAATTCGTCTTTCACCACACGCACAGGCAGCGCGTAGCGGGCAGCACAGGCGAAGTGGAAACCCTGCTGGCTTTTGTGGCCAGCCACTGCACAGACGATCGCCAGGCACTGGAAACCGCCATTGCCACGCAGGCGCGCGAGCAACTGGGGCTGCCTACCTTGCACATCATCCGCACCACGATCGAAAAGCGCGCCACCTTCATTTGTCGCCCTGCCCTGCAACGTCCTGCCATGCGCATCAGCACAGGGCTTTGGGCTTGTGGAGACTATGTTCACGGGCCCTATCCCGCCACGCTGGAAGGCGCTGTGCGCAGCGGCCTGCAAGCAGCCGATGCGTGTTGTGCTGCGCTATCTTGAAGGGCAAGCGACGTACCGTTCGTACGGTTGAGCACTCTTGTTGCTTGTCTGCCATTGGCACGCAACACGAATATGCGAGCGATACAATGCAGCACAGTGGCGAGCATGGATATTCCGTTCCATAACCAATCCATCTGCCACCTTCTTTTCTCTTTCAACTCTCTCACCCGATATTGCTATGCAAGCCCTCTGGATGGCGCTGGGCGCGCTGTTTTTCTCCATCATGGGCGTGTGCATCAAGCTGGCCTCGCCGTACTACGGCACGATGGAAATTCTGTTTTACCGGGGCTTTGCGGGCATTCTCATTTTTTCCGTGCTGATGCGGCTGCAAAACGTGTCATGCGCCACGCCTGTTATCGGGCTGCACATCAAACGCAGCATGGCGGGCGTTACGGCCATGGCTTTGTGGTTTTACGGCATTGCCCACCTGCCTTTTGCAACGGCCATGGTGCTCAATAACATGAGCAGCGTCTGGCTGGGAACCATCGTCATCGGGCAAGGCTGGTGGCAAAGTCGGCGCATTCTGTACCCCAAGCTGATGGGCGCTGTGCTGTTGGGATTTTCCGGCGTGGTGTTGCTGCTGAGCCCGCGTCTGACAATGGGGTTATCCGACCAGCAGGCGTATCTTCCCGGCCTGCTTGGACTGTGCTCGGGCTTTTTGGCCGCCCAGGCCTACAGGCAGGTGCATTCACTGGGGCAAGCAGGCGAGCCCGAACAACGCACCGTGTTTTACGTATCGATTGGCACCGCCTTGCTGGGGCTGATCGGCACACTGGTGCTGCATGGTGGCTTTACCCTGCCAGACTGGCGCACAGGCTGGCTGTTGCCTGCCGTGGGCCTGTTTGCCTCCTTGGGGCAATGGTGCCTGACCCGAGCCTACACGCGCGGCGCGGCGCTGGTGGTGGCCAGCCTGCAATATCTGGGGCTGGCGTTTTCTTCGCTGTTTGGCGTTTTTCTATTTCGCGAACAATTGGCGTGGACGGGCTGGCTGGGCATTGCCCTCATCGTGATCGCAGGCATTACCGCAACCGCCTGGCGGCCCAAAAGCGTCAAACCTGTGCAGGTTACGCCCTCTTCTCGCCAAACGACATAGCACGCTGATATTGACCTGGCGCATACCCAACTTCTTTCAGCACGCATAAAAAATCCCCGCATCCTTTAACGGAATGCGGGGATGGTTTACCTGGAGCCTGATTACCACAACTGGCTATTGAAGCCCAGCAGCGGCATCACATAATGTGTCCACAAAATCGTGAGCACCCAAATAATCACCAACTGAACCATGCCGTATTTGAACGATTCACCGGTAGAGTATTGATCCGTCAAATAGCTGATATTGGCGGGCTTGGAGTTGAAGTACAGCACGTACACCTGATTGATCATGAATGCCATCGGCAAGCAAAAACCGATCACATCCCAGTTGTAGCGTTGGGCAATTGCAATGATGATGGGAAACAAAATCAAGGTGCGAGCCGTTTTACTTTCACTCACCAGAGTTGTAAATGCAAATACTCCGCTCAAGCTGGCAAATACGATCAATTTACCCGAGCCTTCGGGATTGATATTCCACTGATCAAACAATTTGTGAATGTACAGTCCAACAATGTCTGTTTCATCCATCATGCCACCCAGCACATAGGCGCCAAAGCTAAAGATCAACATATGCCATGGAATATCCGCATCATTCCACTTGATCACACCAAGTGCCGGCAACTTGGAAAAAGTAGGCATCAAAACAACAATCGCGCCAATCAGTGCCACCACTTCTGCCCGCAAGCCTGTCCAGCTGGATGTAGCCCAGAAGAAAAGCACCAGCAAAAACACAATGCCTGCCTTGATTTCATTGACGCTGATTTTCCCCAGCTTGTTATATTCTTCTCGCAAACGATCCATGCCACCAGAAAATTTGGGCGTAGCCTCTTCCTTTGATACAGGAAAAATGAAACGCGTTCCGGTCCACCATGCGATCAGACACTGAAGCACTGCCAGAGGGAACAAGGCCAAGAACCAGTCCTGATAGGTCACCAGCACACCTGCTTTTTCCAACATGGAAACCGCCAGCAAGTTGGCCGCCGAACCTGTCAGAAAAGCGCTGGCAGAAACATTGTTGGCCAGCAAGTTCAACAGCACCATGTTACGCCCGACGTTGTTGCGTTCCTCACCGCCCGTAGCGCCATAGATGGCCGAGATCACCATGAACAGGGGCAAAAGCAAAGCAGTTTTTGCGGATGTGGCACTGATGAAGGCGCCAAACAGCAAGTTCAATGCGACAAAACTCAAAAACAGCATCGTGAGATGGTTTTCTGTGCGTAAAACCAGCATCAAAGAAATGCGCTTGGCCAACCCAGTCGTGACCAGCGCACTCGACAATATGAAACTGGCGATATTCAAAATCATGACCGGCTCACCCATCATGGCAAATGCTGGCCGCATTTTCATGATGCCGGTCATAATTACGGCAACTACCACAATCAAGGCGGTTAGATAGTTGGGAATGGCTTCTGTAATCCATAGAACCAGCGAGGCCATGAAAATGCCCAACGCGCTATAACACGCGGCTGGAGGCACTTTGGTTTGCGCTTCAAACATGTCGATTTTTCCACACCACTGAAAGTGGAAAAATACGAACAGAAAAATGGCTAGTGGCACACCAACCAACTTCATGTATCCCATGAAGCGGCCAGACTTGATCTCCTTGAATTTCTCCAGAGAATAATTATTCATATCCAAGGGATCGAACCCTATAGGCTGCTTTGTGCTCATGAAAACCTCCTGTCTTTCAGAAAATTTCAACCCTTAACCTTGCCTCCATCCTCCATTCATTTAAAACCCAACGATTTTTTTGATTGCCTTGATGTAGCTGACGTTTTCCAAACCATCCAATCCAAGCGTTTGAATGACTGAAGACATTTTTTGATAGGTATCGCTTTCACAGCAGGCCGTTTCGATTTGCGCGCCATTGATCCATACTTTTGCATACTCACAAATCACGCCGTCCAGCGAAAAACCGTAGCGCTTTTTCTTGACTTCAACCGCACACAGATCATGGCTATGCTTAACCATTCCCAAAAAATCAGAAATGCTGTATTCTTCTTGATCCAAAGGCAGCTCTACCGCAAGCGCAGACAAAATGTCTTGTGCATCCTTTCTCTTGACAGGGAAAGTAAATTTCTTATACGGCTGAAATATTTCATATCCTTCAACCGTATCGCCCGTTTTGATTTTGATATCCAACAGGGCATCACGCACTTTGACGTTGGCATGATCACTGTGGCGCGAGACAAAATAAAATTCAACAGGCATGTCACGCACCGACTGCAGGCTGGCCTTGGCGTTCCATATCTTTTCTTCCAGTGAGGCGATGATGCCTTGCCCAAAAACCCTGAATTCGGCGCGTGGAATGACCGTGCTTTCTATCTGCGCTGCGATCTTCTGCGCGGCAAGCTGACCCAGTTCGCTCATGATGTCCTCCAGTTCTTGTAAGGGTTTGCAACCAGATTGTTGTTGAAATACCGCGGATCGGACGAAACCTCTTCTCCCAACCAATCGGGGCGCACCAATGCCTGCTGTGCGTCAGCCAATTCCACTTCGGCTACCACCAGCCCTTCGTTGTCTCCCAAAAATTCATCGATCTCCCACACCAAGCCATCTTGCGCCAGCTTGTACCGGTATTTTTCAATAATGGGTTTTTCTACCAGCTTGTCCAGCATTTGCGTGGCGTCGGCAAATGGAATTTCATATTCAAATTCCATCCTGGTGACTCCGGTCGTAATGCCTTTCACTGTAATAAAAGATTTTTCATCAATTGTTCGCACACGAACCGTTCGTTCTTTTTCACTGTTCAAATACCCTTGGCGATAAAGCGTCCCTTTGGCTTGCGATTTCCAGTCCAGGTTTTTTACCAGAAACTTTCGCTCTATTTCCTTGCTCATCATAAACCTCTCTTTTCATATAATAACTCTTCACCTAGCTCAGTCTAACAGTCTCTTTATCATTTATTCGTTAATTCCTTACAAATTACTGTGTTTTAATTTTTATTGAAAAACAGCAGTAAAATAAAAGTTTTTGCAGCAATAAAAATCAAATCTCTATCCCTTTGATCTGTTGCTGCGGCCTCCTTTTCATGGCAACAGATCTGAATCTGCTTCACATACAGTGATGCATTTCGTAGCCACACACCGAGCACCCACCCATGCCATCATACACCACCTTGATTTCTGCCGAGCAGCTTGATGCCTTGCAGCGCAGCGGCCAACCGCTGATGATTTTTGATTGCAGCTACAACCTGTCCGATGCCGCTGCCGGGCAGCAGCAATTTGCACAAGCGCATATTCCTGGCGCGCGCCATGCCGATCTGCACGCACATCTCAGCAGCCACGCGCCCCAGCGCGCAGCCAGCCAGGGGCGGCACCCTTTGCCGTTGCGCGAAGATTTTGCAGCCACCTTGCGCCAATGGTGCTTTGCCAACAACATGCAAGCGGTTGTGTATGACCGCAACGGCTGCAATTTTTGCGGTCGCCTGTGGTGGATGCTGAAATGGCTGGGGCACGATGCCGTGGCCATTCTCGACGGGGGCTTGCAAGCCTGGCAGGCAGCAGGCTACGCGCTTGAAACCGGCGCGGGCGCATGGGCCAACAACGCGGCAGCAAGCGACTTTGCCATTCAACCACCGCTGGTTGACATGGTTTCGACCGAAGAAGTGCAACAAAGCCTTGCCGATGCCAGCATGCTGCTGATCGATGCACGCGGCGCAGCCCGCTACCGCGGCGATACCGAGCCCATGGATCCGATTGCCGGCCATATTCCTGGCGCCATCAACCGCCCGTTTGCCGACAATCTGACGGCAGATGGTCGCTTCAAATCCGCACCGATTTTGCAGGCGGAACTGGCTGCCTTGCTGCCTCCACAGGCTTTGCAAACCCCAACCAGCGCGGCCACACGCCCGCCCCAAACCGTGGTGTATTGCGGCAGCGGCGTCAGCGCCATACCAACCTTGCTAGCGCTTGAACTGGCTGGCTGGCCCCGCCCTACCCTGTACGCTGGCAGCTGGAGCGCCTGGAGCAACACGCCCGGCCTGCCCGTTGAACGCGGCTGAACCCGTTTTTTCAACGACCCTTGCATGCAACAGGCCGAGCACAATCCGCACAGTTCGGACAATCCGAATAACGATCCAGGCAATCCCTTCCGCAGTTTTGAAGCGGATGAAATCCACGCTGCCAACAGCGAAAACACTGACAACAGCCTGTGGCAGCAAGTGCGCCAAGTGTTTGCCCCTGATGGTGTCTTGGCGCGATCCAATGCTGCCTATCGCCCCCGTTCCGACCAGTTGCGCATGGCGCGCGCCGTTGCCCACGCCATTCACACCCATGGCGTGGTGGTGGTAGAAGCAGGCACAGGCGTTGGCAAAACCTTTGCCTATCTGGTGCCAGCATTGCTCAGCGGCGAACGGGTGCTGGTTTCAACCGCCACCAAAACCTTGCAAGACCAGCTCTTCGCCCGCGATCTGCCTTATCTGTGCAAACTGCTGGGTCTGCCGATACGCTTGGCCCTGCTCAAAGGGCGCAGCAGCTATCTGTGCCTGCACCGGCTGGAGCAGGCGCGCCAGCACCCCGACATGCACGGCGCAGACAAGCTGCGCACCCTGGCGCGCATCGAACGCTTTGCTCAAACCATCACCAGCGGCGATCTGGCCGAATTAAGTGGGCTGGAAGAACGCTCGCCGGTTCTGCCCATCGTTACCTCCACCCGCGAAAATTGTCTGGGCAGCCAATGCCCCCAGTACAAGGATTGCCACGTCAATCACGCGCGCCGCCAGGCTTTGGCGGCCGATATCGTCGTCATCAACCACCACCTGTTTTTTGCCGATCTGGCCGTGCGCGAATCGGGCATGGCCGAGCTATTGCCCAGCGTGCACACCGTGGTGTTTGACGAAGCGCACCAGCTCAACGCCATTGGCGTGCAGTTTTTGGGCAAACAACTCAGCACCGGGCATTTTTTTGAATTCAGCCGCGACCTGCTGGCAGGCGGCCTGGAGCACGCGCGCGGCTTGGCCGAATGGCCCCAGATCAGCCAGCAGATCGAACAAAGCGCCCGCGACTGGCGCTTGGTGGCCGCTGAACTGACGCATGGCAAATGGAGCTGGCACGACGTGGCTCCCGATGGCATTGACAGCACACGCTGGCAGGTGGCCTTGCACGCCCTGTCTGACGCGGTGGCGCAAGCCCATGCGGCGTTGGACACAGTCAGCGAACTGGCGCCCGACCTGCCGAGGTTGCAAGAACGCGCCGCCGCCCTGCTGGCACGCATCCAGTTATTTGAGCAGGCACGGCCGCCCGAGACCGTTCGCTGGATGGACGTGAGCAACGGCCTACGCCTGGCGCAATCGCCACTGGATATTGCCGCTACCGTCAGGCAAACGCTGCTGCACCTGCCGACTGAAGAAGCCAACACCACGCCGCGCGCATCTGACGATCACAGCACAAACGCCGACATGGCTTGTAGCAACCCCGAAGCCGAAAACGATACGCCGCCCAACCGCGCCTGGATTTTCACCTCGGCCACATTGGGAGCCGAGCCACAGCTGCGCTGGTTTACCGAACCCTGCGGCCTGCACGACATGCCCACCCTGCAAGTCGCCAGCCCTTTTGCCTACGCCAGCCATGCCAGTTTGTTTGTGCCACCCATGGTGCCACCGGCCGACCCGCAACACCCCACCCAAGTGGCACAACTTGCCGCCGATGGCGCCTGGCAACTGGGCGGGCGCACCTTGGTGCTCACCACCACGCTGCGCAGCTTGCGCCTGATTGGCGAGCAGCTGCGCGAGCACTTTGGCGACGACAGCCCAATCGACATTCTGGTGCAAGGCGAATCCACCAAGCGGCGGCTGACCGAGCGCTTTCGCGAAGGCAGCCAGCACAGCAGCCAACGGGGCTGCATTCTGGTGGCCTCTGCTTCATTCTGGGAAGGGGTGGATATTCCCGGCGATGCGCTGCAACTGGTGGTGATCGACAAACTGCCTTTTCCGCCCCCCAACGACCCCATTGTGGAAGCGCGCACCCAACGTCTGCAGCAGCAAGGCCGCAATGTCTTCATGCACTACCACTTGCCTGAAGCGGCCGTTGTGCTCAAACAAGGCGCCGGGCGGCTGATTCGCCACGAAAACGACCGAGGCATTCTGGTAATTTGCGACAGCCGCCTGCGCAGCAAGTCTTACGGACAACGCCTGCTGGCTGCGCTACCGCCCATGCAGCACTTGCACAACCAGCTTGAATTCGAGCGCAAGCTGCAAGAGCTCAATGCCCTGCGGGCAGAAACCCTCCCATCTTCTGCCAACGATAGGGATGCCGATTGATGCGCACAAGCGTTTGCACCCACAGCAGAAGCACAGGGCTCCCAGACAACCCGCCCGCCATGTAATAAACAGTAGGCCACGCTGCTGGCACAAGGTGGCCTGCGAAAATCTTGTCTCACAAAAAGAAGAGGGCGACCACGTCGCCCCCCTGCCACCATGGCTGTCATCAGCTATTTGCCGAAGGCAGACCACCCATCACCAAAGCTGCCACCAGGACTTGGGCCTGCCGCTATATGGTTGCTTCAGATACGGGCTTTGCGGGAAGTTGGTTTGCAGCACGCGCAAGGCATCGTCGCGCGGTTGGGTCAGGCCCAAGGCATCGTACGACTGCGCCAGAATTGCCAGCGCCTTTTCTTGCGAGGGCGTTCCATCGTAGTTGCTGACCGTGCTCTGCGCCCGATTGATGGCCGCCACGTATGCCCCCTGCTTGTAATAGTAGGCGGCAATCGCCAGTTCCGATTCGGCCACTGCGTTGGCAATGTAGTTCATGCGGCGTCGGGCATCCGATGCGTAACGTGACTGCGGAAAGCGCGTCACGACTTGCTTGAAGGCATCAAACGATTCTTTGGCTGCTCGCTGATCGCGTTCTTCTATCCCTTGATTGCTCAGGAAAGACAACCACCCGCCCGTGGAACCACTGAAATTGATCACGCCTTTGAGATAGTAAGCATAATCCAGCGCCGGGCTGGCCGGGTTGAGCCGGATGAAACGATCCAGCGTGGCATTGGCCTCGTTGTAATCGGCATTCTGGTATTGCGCGTAGGCTTTTTCCAACTGGGCCTGCTGCGCCAAGGTAGTGCCTGCGGCACGGCCTTCGAGCACGTTGTACAACTCTACCGCCTGATCGTAGCCACCTGAATTGCGCTCTTCACGCGCTTCGCTGTACAGGCGGTTATTGCTCCAACCTGCGGTTTTTTCCTGCGTTGTGCGTTGGGCGGCACAGCCTGCCAGCCCAATGGCCAAAGCCGCAACAGCAGCAGAGGCTGCCAATCTGGATAATGGGCGCGCGCCATTCAATGTCTTCATGAATTGTCTCGTGGTCACCAAAAACTCGAACCATTATAGTAGTCTGCCTCATTACCCCATTGGCTCTGCTTACGCCGCCTCAGCTGCGGACATTCAGCACCAACAAGCATTCTTCTGCCCGGTACCCCCACCATGATTCCGCCCACCACCCCTACAACCGTTCACGCCACCGATGACGAAGCCGATGCGGAGGTGCGCACTTGGCTGGTGGAGGTTGCCGATCATGGTCAGCGGCTGGATCGCTTTCTGGCACAACAAGTGCAGGAGTTTTCGCGCAGCCATTTGCAGCAACTGATTGCAGACGGGCTGCTGGTGCGCAATGGTCAGCCCTGCACCAAAGCAGCGGCGCGGTTGCAAGCGGGTGATCGGCTGCAACTGACGTTACGGGACACGGCCCAGTCCACCGCCTTTGTGCCGCAAGACATCGCCATCCATGTTGTGCATGAAGACCCGCATCTGCTCATCATCAACAAACCGGCCGGCCTGGTGGTGCACCCGGCTCCCGGCAACTGGTGCGGCACACTACTCAATGCCTTGCTGTATCACTACCCTGGCGCAGCTGATTTGCCGCGTGGCGGCATCGTGCACCGGCTGGACAAAGACACCAGCGGCCTGATGGTGGTGGCGCGCACCCGCACTGCCTGCGATGCCCTGGTGCGCCAGATTGCCGCCCGCAGCGTGCAACGCGAATATTGGGCGCTGGCCCACGGGCATTGGAAGCACCCTGTGCAACACACCCTTTCGGTAGAGCAAGCCATTGGCCGCGACCCGCGCAATCGCCTGCGCATGGCCGTGGTGGACTTGCAGCGCCAGGCCGGTAAAGAAGCCAAAACCGATTTCACCCTGTTGGGCAACAGCACGGCCCCCGGCACGCCCGCCTGCTGGGTGCATTGCAAACTGCACACCGGTCGCACCCACCAAATCCGCGTGCACATGCAACACCTGGGGCATCCGCTGCTGGCCGATGCCGTGTATGGCGGCGCTCCCGCCTGGGGCATGCAGCGGCAGGCATTGCATGCCTTTCGGCTCAGCTTGCAGCACCCCGTAACAGGCCAGCAGCTACAATGCGAAGCCGCTTTGCCGCCCGATCTGCAAGACGCCATTTCTGCCATGGGTTTGGCGTCACTGGGAAACAATCCAAATTAGCCGATCTTGAATATTTCAATCGACTACGCTGAACGCATAGGGTATTCATCCATGAAAAGCATGAAATCCACTCTCCATTCATTGCTCGTGCTGGCGGCACTGCTACTGGGAGGGTGTGCGACCGAATGGCACAGTCATACCAGCAACGATGCCGATGCGGCATCCGCGGACAATACACAGCGCCTACCTGCCCTGCGTCTGCATGCCGTGCAAGGCACTACACAGCCCGAGGAAGGATTTACCCCGATCACCGAAGCCGATTTGCAACCGGGCGATATTCTGTTTTCAGCCGAAAAAACGCTGGTTTCGGCAGGCATACTGCTGATCAATCATGCGCCGGTCAGCCACGCTTTTTTGTATCTGGGCGATGGCCAGATTGCCGAAGCTGTACGCACGGGCGTACAGATACGTCCTTTGGCCGAAGTTTTGCAGGCAACCAGTCTGGCCGTGGCCTTTCGCCATCCCGACCTGTTGCCAGAAGACATGGACAAAATCCGCGCCTTTGCGCAGCGCCTGCAGGGCAGCAGCTACAACCGGTTCGGTATTGCCAAGCAAACGCCGTATTCGGTCACCCGGCATGCCTGTGAACTGCCGGTCATTCCGCGCGCCGTGCGCCATCTGTGCCTGAATGCGCTGGCAGCGGTACAGATCACGCCTTTTTCCGGCCAGCGGTATTTCTGCTCGCAATTCGTAATCGAAGCCTTCAACCAGGCAGGCAAGCCCCTGACGAACACTCCGCCTGAATGGATCAACCCCAACGACATTCTGCGCATGCGCGAGGGCGATATTCCCGCCACCACCCCCATTACCAGGCTGAGCTATATCGGTCATCTGCAATGTGCCGACTCGCTCTGGAACGGCACATGCCGCCAAGCGGCCAGCCCCTCCCTTACCTCCACCATGCCCTTGCAAACGCCATGAATTTTCTCGACACCAAGCGCATTCTGGAAGCCGCCATTCTGTGCGCGCCACACCCTCTGCCCTTGCGCGATTTGCGCACCTTGCTGCAAGACACATTGGAAAACGACGCCATTGAGCAATTGCTGCACGAAATCGCCCAAGAGTGGGAACACAAAGGCTTGGAGCTGGTATCCGTCGCCAGTGGTTGGCGCTTTCAAACACGACCCGAGATGCGTGACCATCTGGATCATCTTTACCCCGAAAAGCCCCCCAAATACAGCCGCGCCATTCTCGAAACGCTGGCCATCATCGCCTACCGGCAACCCGTTACGCGCGGCGATATTGAAGACATTCGCGGCGTCACGGTCAATTCGGCGCTTATCAAGCAACTGGAAGAGCGCGGCTGGGTCGAAACCGTGGGGCACCGCCCTACCGTGGGTCGCCCTGAACTGCTGGCAACCACCAAACAATTTCTGGACGACATGGGGCTGGCGTCGCTGGCGCAACTACCGCAAATCGCCTCGGCCGAAGCAACCGCGTTGCTGGAAGAACTGGCCGAATCCCATGGCATTGCACCTGACCACACGGCAGAGCACGATCCGCGCCAAACCGAGCTGGAATTGCCCACCCAGCTTGCTGCGGAACACGAAACAGAAACCCATGAAGGAACAGAGCCCCCTAACACACCCAGCACTGCCGAACCGGTAGACGAAATGCACGCAGCCAGCGAATCCGACTCGGATGCGCTGAACGAACCTTTGCACGCCACGCCGCCTGATGCGGTCCCGGCCGCTGCCCAAGAAGCCTCTATAGCCGATACCGCCAGCACGGAGCATATCGAGCACGCCGCGCCGACCAACCATTCCGCCGATCCCATTCATCCAGAAGACGACCATGCAGCCTGACCTCTTTGACAACACCGACAAAAAAGCCGAAAAAAAATCTGCTGCCACAGCAGCCAAAGCCAAAACGGCGCGCGCCCCAAAAAGCGAGTCAGCAGCCAAAAAACCGCGGGTAAAAGCCGCGGCTGGTGCTGCCAAGGCAGCGCGCACATCCTCTGCAAAAACGTCTGCCAAAAAGGCGACGAACGCCAAAGTAACGGATACCAAAAAAACGGGTGTAAAAGCGCCACGCAAATCTGTGCGCCAAGCGCCGCTGGCTGAAACAACGCCCGGATCGCAACCCGACGATCTGTTTGCCGACGTGCAATCAGGCAGTTTTGATGCACATATGGGCATGCAGGATATGGACGCTGCTGCGGCACCTGCGCAGCCTGCCAAACGGGTGCTCACCCCCCAGACGGATGCACCCAAACTGCACAAAGTCTTGGCGCAGGCGGGTTTGGGTTCGCGCCTTGAAATGGAGCGCCTCATCACCGAAGGCCGCATCACCGTGAACAACGAGCCTGCCCATGTAGGACAACGCATCCGCCACGGCGACAGCATCCGCATCAACGGCAAGCCTGTGCGCATCCGCATCGACGCGCCCACGCCGCGCGTATTGGCTTACCACAAGCCCGTGGGGGAACTGGTCACACACGATGACCCTGAAAACCGTCCCACCATCTTTCGCACCCTGCCCCGCCTGCCGCAAGGCAAATGGCAGGCCGTGGGGCGGCTGGATCTCAATACCGAAGGGCTGCTACTCATCACCAACTCGGGCGAGCTGGCCAACCAACTCATGCACCCCCGCTTCGGCCTGCAACGCGAATACGCCGCGCGGGTACTGGGCGCTTTGAGCGAAGAAGAAAAACAGCGCCTGCTGGCCGGCATCGAGCTGGAAGACGGCCCTGCCCATTTCAGCCATATCGAAGAAGGCGGCGGCGAAGGCGCCAATTGCTGGTACCGCGTCACCATCGGCGAAGGCCGCAACCGCGAAGTTCGCCGCATGTTCGAGGCATTGGGGCATGCCGTCAGCCGCCTGATCCGCATTCGCTACGGCGCCCTGCACTTGCCGCGCGGCCTGCGTCGCGGCCAATGGATGGAACTGGGGCCACGAGATACCCAAGCCCTGCTCGATCTGGCAGGCATGCCCGCACCCAGTCGCCAACGCAGCGGCGCCAGCCTGCGGCAAGAGCAGCAAACACGCCGGCGCAATCCGGATCGCAACAGCAGCGGCCCGGGCAAAAAACGCCCTGCCGCCCCTGCTGGCAACCGTTTTGCCCCACGCACCGAAGGCTGGGCCGATGAAGGCGCCAGCCAACGATCATCTGCCCGCCCTGGCAGTCTGCCAAACACACGGTTAGACACACGCTCAGATATGCGAACAGGCACACGATCAGATGCACGAACGGGCACGCGCTCGGAGGTATGGTCGGGCGGCAGAAAAACCGATGAACGTGGCAGCGGGCGCAACACCACACGCCGTAGCGCACCTGCCAACCCGGCATCCACCCGATTCGGCTATGCCGACAGCTTCGCCCGCCCCAAACGCCAGGCAGCGGGTCGCAACCCGTCTGGCCGTGGCAAGCGCATGGACAGCGGCAAGCCTGCGGTCAACCGAACGCGCCGCCGGGGCTGAAACCGAGACGGCTGGAATAACTGACACACGTACCCATCCCATGTTTGCGCCTGGCACAAGCTGCGCATAGCGTAAGCACTGATTGCGCGTACGTCTGGCAGCGGTCTGGTACGGATGTTTACAGGTATTTTTTGTTTAGAATGAGTAGTTTCG
>JAGOGU010000083.1 GCA_017996515.1 Allobrachymonas sp. | reverse complement strand
ATTATATATAGAAACCCTAGTTTTAAATAAAGATCCAGAAAGTGAAAAAATACTAAAGGCATTAAGTGAATATGTTGCCTCATCAAACTCCGAAAGCGAGGCAAGCATTCAATGTGATCAAAAGGGTGCATTCTGCATTGCAGAAAACTTCATCGCTCAAAAAGGAAAGATCACGTTTGAACATGAATTTTTCATAGTGAATGCTTCTGGGAATAAAAAACTTGATACCCGCTTGTCATGGGGTGAAAGCTTTACCCTGTCCGGCGACGGCAAGCATTTATTTCTTGTGGGCACCCATGGCGCCAGATCTGAGGAGTATTTTTTACATAAATACTCCAGGAATGCAGCTGGTGATTTTGTCTTTGTAGAAGAAAAAGATTTGTCTTTTATAAAAAATCAGAGCAAATCTTGATTAAGCCTTGTCGCTGGGGCAAGGCAGCCCGCGGGTTCGGGCTTCGCTGTCGATCAAGGCTGTGGCATAGCGCACCAGCGCGTTGACTTCAGCGGCAATGGCATCGGTTTTTTGCAGCAGGGCAGGCTGAAAATGCTGGATGATTTCTTGCGACAGCACCCAGTCGATCGACATGGCCATGATGGCGCAAACCAGGCGGTCGATTTCTGCATCGCTTTGTTGCAGCCCCAGATGGCGCGTGAGCAGTTCGCGCATGGCGCTGTATTTGGGCAGTAGGCGCTGTTGCAGCTCGTCTTGCCACAGGGTGGTGTGCTCCACCATTTCGCGCAGATGCAGGCGCAGGCATTGCTGCATGTGCGCACCTTGGGCAAAGGGCGTGAGCATGCGACTGAAGAACAGGTGCAGGGCTTGCTGCAAGCTCAATTCCGGCGCCAGTACGGCGGCAAGTTCCGCCTGCACATCGCTGTATTCGGCAAACGGCTCGTAAAAAGCCGCGCGGTGCAGCCCCTCCTTATCGCCAAAGTAATAGCTGATGGCGGAAATGTTCACGCCTGCGGCCTGGGCAATGGCGCGGGTGGAGGTTTGGGCAAAACCGTTTTCGGCAAACAGGCGCAGGGCTTCGGCCAGCAAGCGCTCGCGCGAAGCCTGGCCGTCGCAACGGCTGCTTCTTTTGGTTGTGCTGCTGGCGTCTTGCATGTGCTGAACCTGTATCCTTTGCGGGCGCTATAGCGCGACCGCGCCCTGAATCACTCTGAACCATGATTGATCGACAATCAACCGATGGCGGATTCTATCTTGAATCAATCGTTTGATTAAATAGACTGTGGCCAGGCGCTGCCGGCAACGACCCAAAGCACGGCAAACCCATCGCCCCCGGGCAGGTGCTGGCGGCAAACCGCGAGTTGCAAAGGTGCTGTGGCCACTGCCTGATTATTTGCCTGCTGTTGTTGTTATTGCCGCGCCGTGCGCATATTGGGCGGCAGGGCTTGCGGGTTGTTGGTGCGCAGGGGGTTGATGTCCAACCCGCCCCGGCGGGTGTAGCGGGCATACACCGTCAGCCGGCTGGGCTGGCACTGGCGCATGATGTCTGTGAAGATGCTCTCCACACAGTGCTCGTGAAAGCCGTTGTGGTTGCGCAGGCTCACGATGTAGCGCAGCAGCCCTTCCTGGTCGATGGGCGCGCCGGTGTAGCTGATTTGCACATCGCCCCAATCGGGCTGGCCGGTTACGGGGCAGTTGCTGCGCAGCAAATGGCTGGTGAAGGTTTCGCTCACGGGCGCTTCGTCGCTGGCCACGCGCAGCCAGTGCGGGGCGGGGTGGTAATCAGTGCATTCCACATCGAGCCGATCAAGGCTCAGGCCCTGCAAATTTTCAATGCGCTGGGCGGCAAACTGCTCGGGCAAGACCAGTTGCACGCGCACGCTTGGCGCGGCGGCAGAAGGAATCGCAGCAGAGATTGCGGCATCCGTGGCATCCGTTCTGTTGGCTGCGACCTGCTGCGCCTGCTGTTGTACGGCAGGCGGCTGGGCAGCGCCTTTTGACCAGACCGCTGCTCCCACGTCTGCGGCAATGCGCTGGCGCACGGTTTCGGCATCGGCAAAACGGCTGTTGCTGAAGCTGTTGAGGTAGAGCTTGAACGATTTGCTCTCGACGATGCAAGGCGTTTCGCAAGGCACCACCACCTGCACCAGTGCCACCTGCGGCTTGCCACGCAGATTGAGCCAGCTCAGTTCATAACCCGTCCAGAGATCGGCGCCGGTAAAGGGCAAAGCCTGCGCAGCAATGCCCAGGCTATCGCGCTGCAACTGGCGGGCAATGGGGTAGAGCAGTTCGGGCGCGTAGCAGTCGCAGTAGGGGGTGGACTTGCCCAGTTGCGATTGTTCGGGTGTGTGCTGTTGTATTGCAGTCATGGTCATTCCCCCTGCCTGCGCTGAAACACCAAACGATCGGGGCCGGATGCATCGGGCGCCCAGGCATAGCCCGCGCTGTCAAAGCCCGTCAACCCTTCGACCGAATGCACCTGGTGCTCGATGGCGTAGCGCATCATCAAACCGCGGGCGCGTTTGGCAAAGAAGGTGATGATTTTGTATTGGCCGTTTTTGTAGTCTTCAAACACGCATTCCACCACGCGCGCCTTGAGCGCTTGGCGATCAATCGATTTGAAATATTCCTGCGAGGCCAGATTCACCAGCACCGGCTCGCCGCCTTGTTCTTGCAGACGGGTGTTGAGGTATTGCGCGATTTTGCTGCCCCAGAACTGGTATAGATCGCGGTCGCGCGCATTGGCCAGTTTGATGCCCATCTCCAGCCGATAGGGTTGCAGCAAATCCAGCGGACGCAACACGCCGTACAAACCACTCAGAATGCACAGATGCTGTTGCGCCCAATCCAGCTGCTGGCTCGACAGGGTTCTGGCCGAAAGGCCGTCGTACACATCGCCATCAAACGCCAGCACGGCCTGGCGCGCATTGTCGAGGTTGGCTTTTTTGCTCCAGGCCGCATAGCGCCCCACATTGAGCAGGGCCAGTTTGTCGCTGATGCCCATGAGCGCCGCAATCTGCTGCGGCGACTGGGTTTTGAGCAAAGCGATCAACTCGGCCGAATCGCTTGGAAACAAGGGCGTGCTGTGGGCTGCTGCGGCAGCAGGGGAATCGTAATCCAACGACTTGGCAGGGGATAAAACAAAAAGCATGACAAACTATCCAGGCCCGTTGCGGCAAGGCTGGCCGCAGGCAAGATCAAACAACCATCAGACAAAAACAGGGAAAGCTGGATTATGCCGATTCATGCGCAGGCCTGCTGCCGTAAGGAATTAGGCGAAGGGATTTTCCGATTGGAAGCCAGCTTCTTCTTTCTTATAAACGGTAGAAGGGATTGGAAAGACGTCTTCACAACATCGTTTACGTTTCAGCCTCGCGGCATCGTTTGCATCAGCAGCATCACGGCATGATCTGTTTGGCCGCATCCTTGCCCGTCGGCTCTGATTGGTACACAGGCTGCCCATCGACAAAGGCCATCAGGGTGCCGGAAGCAATAGCCGTCCACTGCTCGTTGCGCGTCAGTGGTTGGGTGGCAATCACCGCAACGCGATCATGCGCCTGCGTCAGGGTCGAAAAATCGACCTCCACATCTTCATCACTCAAAGCCGCTGTGCTGAAAGGATGCTGCCGCACCAGATAATGTAAGTGGGTACTTGCATGCGCCCATAATCCCATTCCATTGGACAATAGTATATTGAACGTGCCGTGTTTCGCAATCTGCGGCAGCAGCTCTTCCAGGGTACGATTCAGTTCGGCCACGCTGGGCAGGGTGGCGTGCGCCTTGCTCAATTCCTGCATAAGCCAGCAAAAAGCGCGTTCGCTGTCGGTATCGCCCACCGGCTGAAAATGGCTGTGCAGCCTGGGCTGGTAGTTTTCGAGATTGCCATTGTGGGCAAACACCCAGTAGTGCCCCCAAAGCTCGCGCACAAACGGATGGCAGTTTTGCAAAGCTACGCGCCCTTGCGTGGCCTTGCGGATGTGGGCAACGATGTTGCGGCTTTTGATGGGGTAGCGCCGCACCAAATCGGCCACGGGCGAGCGGCTGGCGGCATGGTGATCGATAAACAGGCGCAGCCCTTTGTCTGCCACAGGGGCCGATTCGGGCTGTGCCTGTATCTGCATTTGCGCTTCTTTTTCTACCGCTGCCGGCATGCCTTCAAAAAACGCAATGCCCCAGCCGTCGGTATGCTCGTCGGTAACGCCCGCGCGCTGGCTGAATCCGCTGAAACTGAAGGTGATGTCGGTTGGCGTGTTGCCATTCATTCCCAAAAGTTGGCACATGGTAAAAAAGCTATTCCAAAGCGTTGAACAAGCACGGCAAGCTGCTTGGCTACAAGCAGGCTCTGCGATCTTACAGGCTGCATGTGAAAGGATACGGAGCGTTTTACCGCCATGCAGCGATCCATGCGCGCCAAAACGTATCAGCGGGTGTTACAACCCTTTTGCCGTCTTTCATCCACAATGCAGCTATCCAAGCATATTGCGTTGCCGCCCCCTGATTCTCTGTCGATGAAATCTTTTCTCTGCTCTTTGCTGCTGTTGTTCCGTCTGCTGTGGGCTGGGCCTTGCTCGCTGGTCGGGCTGATGTTGGGCACGGGTTTACTGCTGTGTGGCGGCCATTGCCGCCGCATTGGGTACACGCTGGAATTCAGCCGTTTTGCCACCTGCACACCGACCGGTTCCCGCTGGGCGCGTTTACCTTGGCAGGGCATCACGTTCGGGCATGTGATTCTGGGTATTTGCGCGCCCAAATTGCAAGCCATCCGCAGCCACGAGCATGTGCATGTACGCCAATACGAACGCTGGGGCTTGTTTTTCTTCCTGGCCTATCCACTGGCCAGCTTGCTGGCGCTGCTTGCCGGGCAGCGCCCTTATTTCGATAACGTCTTTGAACGCGCTGCTTACAGTCAGCAAAATAACTGCTATTCACGCGAATGTGACTCAACATGCAGCAACTGCAACTCAGCGCATCCATGATTTTTTGATCGAAGCGGATTCTACCTCTCTTCTTTTTCCTCTTTTTTGCCTGCGCGTTGCCGTTTTCTTTTTCCGGGTTTGTTTTCTTGAAATTTATTTTTTAAATTTAAGAATGGTAGATAGGAGCAAGGCACAATCTGTGGATAAGTGTCTTTTCAGTTGAAGAATCAGAATCTTATGGCAGGCACAAGCCTGTGCGCTTCAAGCAGAAGAGCTGTGCATGTGATGGCATGAATGGTTGCTGCCCCATCTGGCTTGTGCATAACTCGCTGTTTGCTAAAAGCTTATACACAGGGTTGCCACCAGCCCTGTTTGCTGGTATTTTTACATAGTTTTACATTTATCCACTTCTTTTCGTTATCTATATATCGTGTCAGATATTTTTTATCACTATCCACAGCAGTTTGACGTTATCGTGGTGGGCGGCGGCCACGCCGGTACCGAAGCGGCGCTGGCGGCAGCCCGCATGGGCGCCCATACTTTGCTGCTGACCCACAATATCGAAACTCTGGGGCAGATGAGCTGCAACCCCAGCATTGGCGGCATTGGCAAAAGCCATTTGATGAAAGAGTTGGATGCGTTGGGTGGTGCCATGGCATTGGCTGTGGATGAAGCGGGTATCCAGTTTCGGATTCTCAACAGCAGCAAGGGGCCGGCTGTGCGTGCCACCCGTGCGCAGGCTGATCGTGTACTGTACAAGGCGGCCATTCGCGCCACACTCGAAAATCAGGCCAATTTGTGGCTGTTTCAGCAGGCGGTAGACGATCTGGTGCTGCAAGGCGATCGTGTCACAGGTGTGGTGACGCAAACCGGTATCTGCTTCTCGGGCCATGCCGTGGTATTGACTGCGGGCACTTTCCTCAATGGGCGCGTGCACATCGGCCTGCAAAACTATGGGGCAGGGCGAGCGGGCGATCCGGCTGCGGTGGCTTTGTCTGATCGCCTTAAAGAGCTGCAATTGCCGCAGGGTCGGCTCAAAACCAGTACCCCTCCGCGTCTGGATGGGCGCAGCATCGATTTTTCGCGTTGCGAAGAGCAATTGGGTGATGGCATGGGCGATGTGGTTGATATGGCCGATTCGCGCCTGCTCAACCCCGTGTGGCAGGGCAAGGCACGTGCCGCAGCGGCCGATGCGCCGATAGCCAGTTTCAGGGGGCATGCCTGCATGCACCCGATTCAGCTGCCATGCTGGATCACGCACACCAATGCCCAGGCACACGATCTGGTGCGCAGCGCCACCGCGCGCAATCCCCTGTTTGGTGAAGAGATCGAAGGCGTGGGCCCGCGCTATTGCCCTAGTATTGAAGATAAAGTGGCGCGCTTTGCCAACAAAGACAGCCACCAGGTGTTTCTGGAACCCGAAGGCTTGGGCACGCATGAAATGTATGCCAACGGCATTACCACCAGCCTGCCGTTTGATATCCAGTTGGCGCTGGTGCGCTCCATGCCCGGGCTGGAGCATG
>JAGOGU010000082.1 GCA_017996515.1 Allobrachymonas sp. | reverse complement strand
ATCTGGATCAGACCACGCTGCGCGCCGTGCCCATCGTGCTGTTGATGAATTTCATGGTGGGCGCAGTGATTGCCTTTTTGGGCGCAACCGTTTTGCGCAGCTTTGGCGCCAGCATCTTCACCGTCAATCTGGTGGCGTTTGCCTTTTTGCGCGAATTTGGCGTGCTGCTGGCAGCCATTCTGGTAGCAGGCCGCACAGCCAGCGCCTTTGCGGCGCAGATTGGCTCCATGCGCGCCAATGAGGAGGTAGACGCCGTTCGCGTGCAGGGGCTGAATCCCATCGAGATGCTGGTGATTCCGCGCATACTGGCGCTGCTGGTGGGCTTGCCGATTCTGACGTTCGTCGCCGTGCTCGCTGGCCTGTTTGGCGGCATGGTGGTGTGCGCCACAGCGCTGGATATTTCGATGCAGCAGTTTCTGGCGATGGTGCAGGAGCAAATACCGCTGCGGCATTTTTATCTGGGGTTGGGCAAAGCGCCGATCATGGCGTTCATGATCGGGGTGATTGGCTGCTTGGAAGGCTTCAAGGTCAGCGGCAGCGCGCAGTCTGTGGGCGAGCACACCACATCGGCCGTGGTGCAATCGATTTTTACCGTGATTTTGATCGATGCCATGGCCGCCTTGTTCTTCATGGAAATGGACTGGTAAGGAAAGCCCGCCATGACAGACGCCCACTCGAACCCATCTGACCACTCTGCCCGCAACATCGTCGAAATTCGCGGCCTGCGCAACCAGTTCGGCAACCACGTAGTGCACGATCAGCTGGATCTGGACGTGCGCCAAGGCGAGATTTTAAGCGTGGTGGGCGGCTCGGGCAGCGGCAAATCGGTGCTGCTGCGCACCATCGTGGGGCTTAACCGTGCGGCCGCTGGCAGCGTGCGCGTGTTTGGCAAAGACCTGCTGACCCTGTCTGACGCCGAGCGCCGCCGCGAAGAGCGCCGCTTTGGCGTGCTGTTTCAGCGGGGGGCGCTGTTTTCTTCGCTCACCGTAACGGAAAATGTGGCGCTACCCCTGATTGAACACGCAGGGCTTTCGCGCCAGCAGGCCGAGCGCATTGCCGCCACCAAAATCGCGCTGGCTGGCCTGCCTGCCAAAGCGGGCAACGATTACCCCGCTGATCTGTCGGGCGGCATGGTCAAGCGCGCGGCGTTGGCGCGGGCGCTGGCGTTGGATCCCGATATGCTGTTTCTGGATGAACCCACCGCCGGTCTGGATCCCATTGGCGCAGCAGCGTTTGACCAACTGATTCTGACCCTGCGCGATGCGCTGGGGTTTACCGTATTTTTGATCACGCACGATCTCGATACCATTTACACCATCACCGACCGGGTGGCCGTGCTGGCGCAAAAGCGCGTCGTCATCCATGGCACGCTGCCGCAGGTCGAACAGTTCGACGACCCTTGGGTGCAAGCCTATTTCCACGGCCCGCGGGGTCGTGCGGCTGCTGTAGCGGCTGTGGCTGCCAAGCCGGAATCGTCTTTTACGGAGAAACCTTGATGGAAACCCGCGCCCGCCATGTACTGATTGGCCTGTTTACCCTCATCGTGGCCGCACTGGCCGTGCTGTTTGCACTGTGGCTGGGGCGCTCTGAGCACAGTCGCGACTTTCATCTGTACGACATCGCGTTTGAAGAAGCGGTGTCCGGCCTGTCGCGCGGCAGCACGGTGGAGTTCAATGGCATTCGCGTGGGCGATGTGGTCGATCTACGCCTCGATCCCGACAACCCCCGCAACGTTTTTGCCCGTGTGCGCGTGGAACGCAACGCCCCCGTACGCACCGATACCCAGGCCATGCTGATGCCCGTGGGCATTACCGGCACATCGCTGATTCGCCTCAGCAGCGGCAACGACCCAGCACCCCAGCCTCTGGCGGGCGACGACGAAAACATTCCCATCATCCACGCCACGCCATCGCCCATGAGCAAGCTGCTGGCTGGTGGCGAAGACGTGCTCTACAACTTCAACCAACTGCTGGTGAGCGCCAACACGCTGTTTTCGAATGAAAACATTCAAAGCCTGAGTAAAACACTCGCCCACATCGAAAAAACCACCCAGGCTCTGGCCAACCAGCGCGACGGCTTGGGCCAGGCCATCGCCAACTTCAACCAGGCCGCCGTGCAGACCAAATCGGCGCTCGCCGAAATGGACAAGATGATGCGCAGCGGCAAACAAACCATCTCGGTTGATTTCAAGCAAACCCTGGGGCGTGCCGACAAGGCCTTTACTTCGTTCGAAAAAAGCATGAACACGCTGGAGGCCACCATTCAGGAAAATCGCGGCTCGCTTCAAGGCGGCGCACGAGGTTTGAGCGAAGCAGGCCCGGCACTCACCGAGCTGCGCAGCACCCTCAACACGCTGCAAGATGTATTGCGCCAGTTCGACAACCGATCGGGCAACTCCCTCATCAACCGCGAACCCATGAAAGAATTTGCACCATGATGCATGCCCCCGTCTCTGCCACAGCATCTTCTGCCCCCTCGCGCAGGCTGTGGCCTCTCGTTCGCTGGGTGGCAGGCTTCGGCGCCGCAGCACTGCTGGCAGCCTGCTCCATTCTGCCTGCCCCCACGCCGGTCGATACCTATGTGCTGCCCGGTGCAGCATGGCAGCGCGCGGCAACGACCGAGCACGCCCGTGCACACCCTGCCGCTTCAGGCACAGCTTTGCGCATTGCCCGCCCGGTGGCCGACGGGCTTCTGTCCAGCAGGCGCATCGCCGTCATGCCGCAGGCAGACCGCGTGCAGGTGTACCAAGGCGTGCTTTGGAGCGACTCGCCTGCCAATTTGCTGCGCAGCCGCCTGTTGGATGCTTTTCTGGCAGATGGCCGTCTGCCCTGGGTCGATACGGATGAAAGCCCCGCCACCCGAGTGGACTATCTGCTAACCAGCCAGCTGCGCGCCTTCCACAGCGTGTACGAAAACGGCAGCCCCACTGCCGTGGTTCGCATCGACGCGCAAATCGTCGATACCGCCAGCAACCGGGCCGTTGCCAGCCGCAGTTTTTTGCTGCGCCAGCCCGCTGCCAGCAAGGAAGTGCCTGATGTGGTGCAGGCTTTAGGGCAAGCGTCTGACCAACTGTCCAAAGACATGGTGGATTGGGCCGTGCAGTCGCTGCGCGGCGCAAGCACCTCGCATTGAAGCGAGATTTTGAACGGCGTTCAAAAAAAAGGAGCCTTTGAAGGCTCCTTTTGCTTGGGTTTGCAGCGCCTGCTGCGGTTTGGCTGTTTACTGCCCAATCTGTTGTTGCAGGCGTTCAATGCGTTTTTCAATCGGTGGGTGCGAAGCAAAAAGTTTGCCCATGGCACCGGTGATGCCCATGGCCTGCATATTGCTAGGCAGTTCGCCAGCGGGCACGCCGCCCAGACGGCGCAGCGCATTGATCATGGGCTGGCGCTGCCCCATCAGTGCGGCGGCACCGGCATCGGCGCGGAATTCGCGCTGGCGGCTGAACCAGGCCACGATCATCGAAGCCAGAATGCCCAAACCGATTTCCAGCGCGATGTAAGTGACGTAGTAGCCCACGCCCGGACCGCGGCGCTCTTCGCCACGGCTGAGAAAGCTGTCCACGGCGTAGCCGATGGCACGGCTCAGGAAAATCACAAAGGTGTTGACCACGCCTTGTATCAGGGTCAGTGTCACCATATCGCCATTGGCGATGTGCGCCACTTCGTGACCCAGCACAGCTTCGACCTCATCGCGCGTCATGCTGGCAAGCAAGCCGGTAGAGACGGCCACCAACGCCGAGTTTTTGAAAGCGCCCGTGGCAAAAGCATTGGGCTCGCCTTCATAAATCGCGACTTCGGGCATGCCGATATTGGCACGATCGGCCAGGCGCTGCACGGTTTGCACAATCCAGGCTTCATCGGCATTGCGCGGCTGGCTGATCATGGTCAACCCCATGGTCCATTTGGCCATGCGCTTGCTCATCAACAGCGAGATGATGGAGCCGGTAAAACCCACCACCAGCGAAAACACCAACAGCGCCGAATAATCGATACCGTAAGGCGTGAGAAAGCGGTTCAGCCCAAAGACGGATATCACAACGCCCAATACCAGCATCACCGCCAGGTTGGTTGCCAGGAAAAGAAAAATGCGTTTCATGGAATTCCTTTTCAGTCAAAAAAACTGCAGGCATTGTATGAAATACCCGCATCTTCCGTGCCAAGTGGGGCACAAGAGCCTTTTTGCAAGGGGTATTCCGCATTTTTGGCGATTTTGTGGCCACCGCAGCACATCTGCCTTGCCGCGCAACACGCACTCCACACAGGGGCTGGATTAATATCTGCCCTGGTGCGCTGCGCCTTGCTGCTGCAGAGTGATGTTGTCCACCACCGGCCCGGAGCGAAACCCGCTGACCAAACGCAGCAATAGCTGCACCAGCCCCGCCACATCGTTGGCTGCCATGCAGTCCTGCAAAGCGATCAGCTGCTGTTGCAGCTGCGGCCAAGGCAGGAAATTTTCCTGCGCCTTCATGATGCGGGGATGTTCTGTAGGCTGGGGATTGTCACCAATCAACAGTTCTTCGTACAGCTTTTCGCCCGGACGCAGCCCGGTGATATGCAAGGCGATATCGCCCTGCGGATGCTCGGCATCGCGCACAGTCATGCCCGACAGCACAATCATGTCGCGCGCCAAATCCATGATCTTGACAGGCTCGCCCATATCCAGCACAAAGACTTCACCCCCGTGCGCCATGGCTCCGGCTTGCAGCACCAACTGCGCCGCTTCAGGAATAGTCATGAAATAGCGGGTAACTTCTGCATGCGTCAGCGTGATCGGCCCGCCTTGCGCGATTTGCTGACGAAAAAGCGGTACCACCGAGCCCGAGGAGCCCAGCACATTGCCAAAGCGCACCATCGACAAGCAGGTGCGCCGCTGCAAACCGCCATCCATCGATGTGGCCGACTGTGGCAGCCCCTGCGCACTGCCCGCGCCATGGGATGCCCCTTCAGGCACCACACCGCCCATGATGATCGCATCCAATGCAGAAAAATCAACGCTTGCGCTGGCAGCCAGCGCCTGCAAACACAGCTCGGCCAGGCGCTTGCTGGCACCCATGATGTTAGTTGGGCGCACGGCCTTGTCGGTTGAAATCAGCACGAAATGCGGCACCCCGCACTCGATGGCTGCCCGCGCCACGCTGAGTGTGCCAAACACATTGTTACTCAGCCCCTGCACGGGGTTGTGCTCCACCATCGGCACGTGTTTGTAAGCAGCCGCGTGGTAGATGGTGGCTGGCCGGTAGCTGCTCACAATCGCGCGCATACGCGACAGATCGCATACATCCCCCAGCAGGGCCACCACCTCGGGTGATTGCGGCTGGGCAGCAGCGAGTGCGCGCAGTTCCTGCTCGATTTTGTAAAGCGAAAATTCGCTGTTTTCTACCAACAGCACACACGCCGGACCGGCCGAAACGATTTGCCGGCACAGTTCGCTGCCAATGCTGCCGCCTGCGCCGGTGACCATCACGATCTGGCCGCGAATATTGCGCGCCATCAATTCTGCGTCGGGCGGTACAACATTGCGCCCCAGCAAATCATCAACATCCAGCTCGCGAAATTGCTGCACTTGTGCGCGACCGCTGGTCAGCTCTGCCATGTTGGGCACGCTACGCACATGCACCGGCAAGTCCCGCAGGCTGCGGATGATGGCATTGCGCTGCTCGCGCGGCAGGCTGGGAATTGCCAACAGCACATCGGTCACTTCGCTGTCGCGCACCACTTGCGGCAAGGCGCTGACCGACCACACCTCCGCCCCATTGATACTGCGGCCGATTTTGGCCGGGTCGTCATCGATATAACCAATAAAGGTGTACTGGCGCGAGCTGTGAATGGCGGCCGCTGTTTGCAGGCCGGTTTCGCCCGCGCCGTAAATCAGCAAGCGCCCTTGCTTGGGCGCGCCGTGGCTGCCGCTGTACATGAACAGGCCGCGAATAAACGCGCGATTGCCCCCCACCAGCAGCAGAAACAGCAGGGGCTGCAAAATACCCACGCTGCGCGGCACGTGCGAGGGGTTGCCAATAAAAACCGTATAAGCAAAAAACAGCAGGCCGTACACGGCAATGGCCTGCATGGTCGTAACCATGGCGGCAAAACCGGTGTAGCGAAAGATGGCACGATATAGGCCAAACTTGACCATGACGGGAATGGCCAACAGCGGTGCCAACAGGTAAGTGCCGGTCTGATTGCTGTTTGGCAACTCCCACAAATCTAGCCGCAGGCAAATCGCCAGCCATAAAGCAGCCCAGGCGCATAGCACATCCATTCCCATCGCCATGATCTGGCGAGGCAAGGTGCGTTTGTTGAAGATGCGCGATTGCATGGGGTGCCTAAAAAAGTTGAATCAGGGTTTGAACAAGATGCCGAGCGTCATACCAATGATGCGGACATCCAGCCACAAGCTGCGCTGGCGCACATACTGTTGGTACAGCGCCAGCTTGGCAGGCAGAATGACGGTGGTATAGGTCAGTTCCGGATCACTGCTGGCAGCCAGCAAATCGCTTTCGCTGCGGTATTGTACGG
>JAGOGU010000081.1 GCA_017996515.1 Allobrachymonas sp. | reverse complement strand
GCCACGCATCGCGCGCTGGAGGCCGTGTTTGACCACCGCATCGCTGTTGAAGCCATGCCCCGGCGGGCAGACAGGGCGGGCGGAGCAGGCGATGGGGAAATAGGCAAACCGCGCTGGGTCGCCATGCCCGTCTGATGCGCAGGCAGGTGCACTGAGCAAAAAATTCCTTCCCCTGCTGGCGAGGGAAGATTAGGAGGGGGAAGACTGATGGCTCGTGGTAGCGGCCAAGGTTTTTGAGCGGATAAATCACTCTCACCTTAGCCCTTCCCCGCAATCGGAGGAGGGAAGTTCTTTTCTAGGCAGACCTTGTAGCAAGCCAATGGCCACTCCATTAGCAGGAGATGGAAAGATAGGGTGGAGAGTTTTGAGTTTTCGAAATCTCAAACATATTAAAAACCAAGCACTAGAAGCACCGCCAATCACATGGAATGTATTTCGCGTAATAGCGCAGAATAGATAGAAAGGCTGTGGAGATATGGGAAAGCCAAAATGGGGCGGCCAAACGCAGGTGGCCGACTTACAATGCGTACTGGTTTTCTCCGGTGACTCTCCATTCCTTGCAAAACGGCCTGATTCGGCGGCGTTTTTGCGTTTTTCAGCCCTGTCTTCTGCCTCGTCCATGCAAACCTTCATCGCTTCTTTCGCAGGCGGCAATGCCCTGACCCCCTTCCGTAGCCAGCAGTTGCTGGCGCACATCCAGCAGATTGCGCCCAAAGTGCGCGCCTTGGATGCCCGCTACATCCATTGGGTTGAAAGCGCCCGGGCGCTGGATGCAGCCAGCCAGCAGCAATTGCAGCAGTTGCTCACCTATGGCGAGCCGTTTCAGGACAAGGGCGGGGCAGATGCCAGCATCATCGTCACGCCGCGCGTGGGCACGGTTTCGCCTTGGGCCAGCAAAGCCACCGATATTGCCCGCAACTGCGGTTTGACCGAAGCGGTGGGCGTGCATCGCATCGAGCGTGGCACCCAGTATTTTTTGCATGGCACGGCGTTGACAGATGCGCAGCGCCAGGCCATCGAGGCGCTGCTGCACGACCGCATGACCGAAAGCGTTCTGCCCTCGCTGGATGCTGCTCAAAACCTGTTTGCCAGTCTGGATGCCGCACCCATGGCGCATGTGGATGTCCTCACCGGAGGGCCGGATGCAGGCCGCAAGGCGCTGGAGCAGGCCAACAAGGAATGGGGGCTGGCACTGGCTGACGATGAAATCGACTACCTGCTCAAAGCCTTTACCGAGCAGCAGCGCAACCCCACGGATGTGGAGTTGATGATGTTTGCCCAGGCCAACAGCGAGCATTGTCGCCACAAGATTTTCAATGCCGAATTCACCATCGACGGGCAGAAGATGGACAAATCCCTGTTCGGCATGATCCGCAACACCGAACAGCTTTCGCCTCAGCACACGGTGGTGGCCTACAGCGACAACGCCGCCGTGATGGAAGGCCGAAACAGCGAACGCTTTGTGGCCGCGCAAGCCACCGACTACGGCATGCGCTACACCGCGCAAAACGCCTTGCAGCACGTGCTGATGAAGGTGGAAACGCACAACCATCCCACGGCCATTTCGCCATTTGCGGGCGCAGCGACTGGCGCGGGCGGAGAAATCCGCGACGAAGGCGCAACCGGCCGCGGCGCCAAGCCCAAAGCGGGACTGACGGGCTTTACCGTGTCCAAACTGTGGGGCGGCATGAGCGACCAGCCCGGCGGCAAGCCCGAGCACATTACCAGCCCTTTGCAGATCATGACCGAAGGCCCCTTGGGCGGCGCAGCGTTCAACAACGAATTTGGCCGCCCCAATCTGGGCGGGTATTTTCGCGAATACGAGCAAACCGTTACCACCCAAACGGCTGCTGGCGAGCAGACGCGCCACATGGGCTACCACAAGCCCATCATGATTGCGGGCGGGCTGGGCACGATTGATGCCGGACTGACGCACAAAATCCGCTTTCCGGCAGGCACGCTGCTGGTGCAACTGGGCGGCCCTGGCATGCGTATTGGCATGGGTGGCGGCGCGGCCAGCTCCATGAGCAGTGGCGCCAATGCCGCGCATCTGGACTTCGATTCGGTACAACGCAGCAACCCCGAAATAGAACGCCGCGCGCAAGAAGTCATCAACCACTGCTGGGCTTTGGGGCAGGCCAACCCCATTCTGGCGATTCACGATGTAGGCGCAGGCGGCCTGAGCAATGCTTTCCCTGAGCTGGTGAACGACGCGGGCCGTGGCGCGCGCTTTGATTTGCGCCGCATCCCGCTGGAAGAAAGCGGCCTGGCGCCCAAGGAAATTTGGTGCAACGAAAGCCAGGAGCGTTACGTGCTGGCCATTGCGCCCGAGAGCCTGCCGCAGTTCGAGGCTTTCTGCCAGCGCGAGCGTTGCCCCTTTGCCGTAGTGGGCATCACGACCGAGGCTTGCGACCTGGTAGTGGGTGATGTGGACTTGGAAGGCGATACGGGCGCCGCGCAAGCGATCAGCAAAATAGCCAATCAAACGGCCAACACCCAACACCCTGTGCAAATGCCCATGAATGTGCTGTTGGGCAAACCGCCCAAAATGCAGCGCAATGTGCAAACCATTGCCCATCAGGGGCAGGCGTTGAATGCGGCTGACATCACCTTGCAAGACGCCATCACCCGGGTGTTGAGCCATCCCACGGTGGCCAGCAAGCGTTTTCTTGTCACCATTGGCGACCGTACCGTGGGCGGCCTGACGCACCGCGACCAAATGGTTGGCCCCTGGCAGGTGCCGGTGGCCGACTGCGCTGTCACGCTGGCCGACTACGCCGGCGTGGCGGGCGAGGCCATGAGCATGGGCGAGCGCACACCGCTGGCCGTACTGGATGCGCCTGCATCTGGCCGCATGGCCGTGGCCGAGAGCATCACCAACCTGCTGGCGGCTCCCATTGACTTGCCTCGGGTCAAACTCAGCGCCAACTGGATGGCCGCTTGCGGCGAACCGGGCGAAGACGCCAACCTGTACCGCACCGTGCAGGCCGTGGGCATGGAGCTGTGCCCGCAACTGGGTATTTCCATTCCCGTGGGGAAAGATTCGCTGTCCATGCGCACGCAGTGGCAAACGCCAGATGGCGCGGCGCAAAAAGTCGTATCGCCTGTGAGCCTGATCGTGAGCGCCTTTGCCACGGTAGAAGATGTGCGCGGCACGCTCACTCCCCAGCTGGATCGTGAACAGGCCGAAACCCATTTGTTACTGGTGGATTTGGGCCGGGGCAAAAACCGCATGGCCGGCAGTATCCTGAGTCAGGTGCTGGGGCAAAGCGGCGATGCCGTGCCTGATTTGGATGATGCCCAAGACCTGGTGCGTCTGGTGCATGCCGTGAATGCACTGCGCCAGCAGGGGCAGATTCTGGCCTACCACGACCGCAGCGACGGCGGCTTGCTGGCCTGTGTGGCCGAAATGGCCTTTGCCGGCCAAGTGGGAGTGGCGCTGAATATCGACATGCTGCTGATGCAAGCGCAAGGTGCGACGGACGGCCGCGTGGACAGTGGCGAAGCCAAAAACTGGGAAAAACAGATCAGTGGTCGCCGCCACATCCAAATGCTCAACGCCTTGTTCAACGAAGAACTGGGTGTGGTGTTGCAGGTGCGCAGCAGTGAACGCAGCGCCGTGATGCAGGTATTGCGCGAGCATAACCTGGGCGCGTGCAGCCACTTCATCGGCACGGTACGTTCAGACGCTGCATCGCTGGACATGGGCAAAGGGCAACTCAGCGTCTGGTGCGATGCGCAGCAGGTGTTTGCCGCCAACCTGCAAGAGCTGCACCAGGTGTGGGACAGCGTGAGCTGGAAAATCTGCCAGCAGCGCGACAACCCTGCCTGTGCCGACAGCGAACATGCCAGCAAGGGCGCACCCCAGGATCCCGGCATGCATGTGCATCTCACCTTCACGCCCGATGCCGTGCCTGATTCCGCGCCCGCTGTCCACACCACCCGCCCGCGCGTGGCCATTTTGCGCGAGCAGGGCGTCAATTCGCATGTGGAAATGGCCTACGCCTTTGACCGTGCGGGCTTTGAGGCGCTGGACGTACACATGACCGACCTGCAAACCGGCCGTGTGAAACTGGCCGATGTGCAAGGCGTGGTGGCCTGCGGCGGCTTCAGCTATGGCGACACCTTGGGCGCAGGCGTGGGCTGGGCGCGCAGCATCACGTTCAACCCGGCCTTGCGCGATGCGTTTGCCGCCTTTTTTGCGCGTGCCAGCACCTTCGGTCTGGGTGTGTGCAACGGCTGCCAAATGTTTGCCGAACTGGCCGGCCTGATTCCGGGTGCGCAGCACTGGCCGCGCTTTACCCACAACCAAAGCGCCCGCTACGAAGCCCGCCTGAGCATGGTTGAAGTGCTCGACTCGCCCAGCATCTTCCTGCAAGGCATGGCAGGCAGCCGCCTGCCCATTGCCGTGGCGCATGGCGAGGGCTTTGCCAACTTTGCCGCGCAGGGCGATGCCGCCCAAGTCATTCGGGCCATGCGCTATGTGGACAACCACGGTCAGGCTACCGAAGCCTACCCTTTCAACCCCAATGGCAGCCCGGGCGGCCTCACCGCCGTCACAACGGCCGATGGCCGCTTTACCGCCATGATGCCGCATCCCGAGCGCGTCTTCCGCCACATCCAGATGAGCTGGACCGACCCGAAACAGGCGGGCGACCGCAGCGGTTTCAGCCCCTGGATGCAGTTGTGGCTGAATGCGAGAAAGTGGGTGGGGTAATGAAGGGATATGGCTCATGGCGGCTTGAGGGCATTGCCTGTTGAGCCGCTGCCAGCCTGTTCTTTGTTCTTCTATCACTGCACTGCAAAGCCGAATCTGCCTGCCAGGTTCGGTTTTTTTATTGTTTTGTTTGTATGCGGTCTTGCATGCAGGTGTGCACGAGCCACAGGCCGATGTGCGCCGGAAATTTCACTGTCCTTGCATCATGGGCATCAAGCGTGATTGCGCCCTGCCATCCCTCAACTCCGCAGGCTTTGCAAGCTCTTGCAAATATTTGTGAGCAAGACCGCGAAAACGGCTCAACGAGACTGTGCGAATTTGTAAGGTTTTTGTCCGCAATCATTAACTGTTTGTTATGCTCGCCGTGTCTGTCCATCAGGCAGACCGTTTTTATTCCATTCGTTCATTGACCCATTTCGGGAGAGAAGAATGCGCCCCCATCATGCCCTGCAAACCTTCTTCGTGCGCCTGACCTTGTGTGCTGCCATCGGGGGCGTTCTTTCGGCCTGTGGCCAGCAAAGTGCAGAGAGCCAATCGGCTGCCCCTCAGGCGCGAGCCAAAGCCACCATAAGCACGGAAGCCGAATCCGCTACCGAGTCTGCTGTTGCGCAGGATGCGGCGGCAGGTACACCACAGGCCGCACGGGCTGCTGGAACCGAGACCGTTCAGGCGGATCAATTGCGATCTTCCGTGGGCACATCCAGCGATGCCGAGCGCCAGTTCGTGATCCATGCCGATCTGCGGGCGAAAGTGGCAGACGTTTATCGCGCCGTTTTGGCGATTGAAGAAGCGGTTCAGGCCCAAGGCGGTTTCGTGACCAGCAACTCCATCGAAACAGAGCGCAGCGGGCCGCAATCAACAGTCAAAACCGGCCAACAACAGCGCACGGTCACAGAAGCATACGATCGCAGGGGGCATATGACCGTGCGCGTGCCTGCGAATCAAACACAGGCTTTTTTGCATAACATCACCCAGCATCTGGAATTTCTGGAGCATCGGCAAATCCATGCGCAAGACGTGCAACTGGCCTTGCTGCGTGAGCGCCTCAATATCAGCCGCAACCGCTTGTTGCAGCAAAATCTGGATGACATCGCCGCCCGGCCGGGCACGCAAGCCTCGCAGGCTTTGAGTGCCATTCAGGCCAAAGACCGCGCACAGTATGCGCAAGACGAGGCGCTGCTGGCACAAAAAGAATGGCAAGACCAGGTGGCGTTCAGCACCATCAATTTGGAGCTTTACCAAAATCAAATCGTGCGCACCAGTATTGAGCCGGATATGGAGGCCATTCTGGAATCCGCACGCCCCGGCTTTGCGCAGCAATTGCGCGAGGCGCTGGTCGATGGCTTTGGTATGTTCCAGTCTATCTTATTGGCGCTGGCACATCTGTGGCCCTTGTTGGTGACGGCAGCTGCTGCGGTTGGGGGATGGATGGTGTACAGAAAAAACCGCCCGCGCAAGGCTGACGCAAACGCCCAACATACCGAGTCGGCCTCTACGGAAAAAAGCGGTTCAGATCAGGGTTGATGCATGGCGCTGTTGCAGCTTTCTCCCCTGCATCTTTGGCACATGGAGGCGGTGCTGGCCATACAGGCCAAAGCGCATGCCAACCATCTGCTGGAGCAGGGCGAGGTGCTGCACCGCAAGATGCATGCCGCTTTGCCCGAGCAGCCCTTGAGTTGGGGCGCAGCCTTGGCAAAAGCGCCTGATGTGCTGTGTGGCTACGCCATTGCCTGCCCGTGGCAGGGCGGAGTGGCGCCGCGTTTGGATGAAGTCCATCTGCCGCCTGTGCATCAAGCAGACTGCCTGTATGTGCACGATATTGCCGTTGATCCGGCTTGCCAAGGGAAAGGCCTGGCCGGGCGGTTGATGCACCAGGTGCTGCAACAAGGCCGCGCCTAT
>JAGOGU010000002.1 GCA_017996515.1 Allobrachymonas sp. | reverse complement strand
ATGCCCGGGCGCACGCTCAGCACTTCTTCACGTACATCGGCTGGGTACAGCGCCACATAGCGCGGCACCTCGGGCCGCGGGCCGACTAGGCTCATGTCGCCCAGCAGCACGTTGATGAGTTGGGGCAACTCATCCAGTTTGTAGGCGCGGATGAAGCGGCCGCTGCGCGTGATGCGTGCATCTTCTCCCACGGTGATTTGCGGCCCGGCATGGTGTTGCCGCATGCTGCGGAATTTGATGATGCGAAACAGCTTGCCGCACAACCCCACGCGCTCTTGCAAGAAAAACACCGGCCCCGCCGAATCACATTTGATCCACGCAGCCAGCACCAGCAACAGCGGTGCCAGCAGCAGCAGGCCGATACCGGATGCGGCCATATCGAACAGGCGTTTCAGCAGCAACGAGCGCATCATCCCAAAATGGCGTGCAAGGCGGTGATGATGCGTTCTTGCTCGGCATCGCTCATGGCCGTAAAAAGCGGGATGCTGAACATGCGCTGGTAAGCCATGTCCGCCACGGGGAACTGCTCGGGCCGCAGCTGGTAGCGGTCGCGCCAATAGGGCTGGCGGTGCAGCGGCACATAGTGCACGCTGGTGCTAATGCCCGCGTCGCTCAGGCGCTGGATCACCTCATCGCGCGTGATGGTGGCGGCATCGCTCAGGCGCAGCACAAACAGATGCCAGGCGTGCAGGTCACCCGCAGGGGCGTCTGCCGGTAACACAAGCGGCAAATCGCGCAGGGCGTGCAGATAACGCGCAGCCAGTTGCTGGCGGCGCTGCAAAAAAGCGTGCAGCCGTTTGAGTTGCACGCGTCCCAAGGCGCCGGCCATGTCGGTCATGTTGTATTTGAAGCCGGGCGCGACGATTTCGTAATACCACGCAGGTGTGCGGCTGGTGAAGCGGTCAAACGCGTCGCGGTTGATGCCGTGCAGGCGCATGACTTGCATGCGTGCGGCCAAGGCGGCATCGCGCGTCACGACCATGCCGCCCTCACCTGTCGTCATGGTTTTGTTGGCGTAAAAGCTGAACACGGCAGCGCTGCTGGGCAGCAGCCCCACCTGCTGGCCGCGATAGGTGGTGGGCAAAGCGTGGGCAGCATCTTCCACCACGTGCAGGCCATGTTGGTGTGCAATGGCAAAAATGGCATCCATGTCACACGCCAAGCCGCCGTAATGCACGGGCATGATGGCTTTGGTGCGCGGCGTGATGGCCGCTTCGATGCGCGCCGGGTCGATATTGAGCGTGACGGGATCCACATCCACCAGCACGGGGTCGGCACCCAGATAGCGCACCACTTCCACCGTGGCTGTGAAGGTAAGCGTGGGCGCAATCACTTCATCGCCCGGACCAATGCCCAAGGCTTCCAGCGCCAAATGCAAGCCTGCTGTGGCGCTATTGACGGCAATAGCATGCAAAGCGCCTTCTGCGCCGTCGCCACTTGGTGCGTGGCTGGCTGCAGCACCGCTTTGCAGATAAGCAGCAAATTCCTGCTCAAACGCTTTGGTTTCCGGCCCCGTGGTAACCCAGCCGCTGCGCATCGCATGCGCGACGGCAGCAATTTCTTCTTCGCCGATATCGGGGCGGGCAAAGGGGATGAAAGCGGGTTCTGTCATAAATAAATAGGAGAGAGTGACTAGCCTGCACGACAGGCGTTGAGGAAACGCTGCGCCAAGACGGGGTAGGTGTGATTGTCCAGCACAAACTGGCGGCCAGACTCCCCCATGCGCTGGCGGGTGGCGGCATCCAGCCGCGCCAATTGGCGCAGGCCGTCGGCAACGGCTTGCGGGTCTGCCGGTGGCACCGTCATGCCGCAGCCGGCTTCGGCCACGGGGTCGTTGCCCGCCTCAACAGAATGCAGCACCACACAACGCGCCATCATGTAGTCCATGAGTTTGTTCGGCGCAATGCCAAAGCGGTAAATGGGCACGCGCTGCCAGCCGATGTAGGCGATATCAAGCTGCGCCAAAAAAGCCGGTATGTGCGCTTTGGGGATGGGATCGAAAAACGCCACGTGCTGCAAGCCCCACTCCTGCGCTTGTTGCTGCAAGGCGGCTTTTTCGTGGCCGCTGCCCACCAATACAAAGCTGAAGGGTTCGGTCTGCATGTGCGCGGCGGCCTGCAACAGCACCTCCAGCGCATTGGGCGTGCCGTGCGAGCCGGCATAGCCCACCACTTTGCGGCCAGCGGCTTTTTGCGCGGCCAGATGGCTGGCAACGTCTGCGCGCAAGGGCGTTGCATCACCTTCCCATTCGTCCAGCGTAATGCCATTGGGCACGATGTGCAGCTTGCGCACATCCAGCCCGTGGCTTTGCATATGCTCAGCCACTTTGGGCAACATGCTCACCACCACGTCGGCATGTTGGTACGCATACTTTTCTGCCGCCTGGCACAGCATGATGAAAGGGTGCCTGGGCGACATGCCCCCCAGTTCGATGGGTGACAGCGGCCATAAATCGTGTACCTCAAACACCAGCTTGCAGGGCTTGCCCTGTTTGCGTGCGAGCTTGGCGATGCGGTGCGCCACCCAAATATCCATGGGATAGGTGCTGCTGGCAATGACCACATCCGGCTCGAAAGTACGCGCCAGCCGCGGGGCATCCAGCCATACTTGCCGCAAGAATGACCAGATGTTTTTCACCCGCCCGACGCCATTGCCCACATAGGCGGGCGTGGCGTACCAGTGATAGGCCACGCCGTCGATATGCTGCACCGTGGCGCGGCCAGACTTGGCGCCGGCTTCTTCTACAGCTTCTTGCACCACATCGCCCGGCAGGGGGTGGCTGCTTTGCCCACTCTGCCCGTTAGGCGCATGGCTGGCCGCCGTATGCATGGCTGCCAGATCGGGCTGCTGCGCGCGCACATGGCTGTAGCTGGCCGCCAGCATGCGCACGGCATGCCCGGCGCGCACCCATTCGCGCGCCAGATAGTACGGGCGGTATTCCATGCCGTGCTGCGGGCTGCCTGCATAGTGGTTGATATAGAGAATATTCATAGGCTTTGCAAAATCTGCATCAGTTGCTGCACGGCAGAAGGGAAAAGCCCATGCTGCCGCACCCAGTTGCGATTGTGGGCGGCAATGTCTGCGGCCTGCGCCAGCAAGGCGGGCAGCACCACGGCCTCATCCGCAACATCCTCTTGCGCCCGTGAGGTAACGCCCCACTCCTGCGGCACGATCCAACCGTTTTGCCGATCTTGCACCAGTTCGCGGTTGGCGGGCAAATCATTCAGTAAAGGAATGCAACCGTGCGCCATGGCCTCCAGCACCGACACGGCCACCGAATCGCTTTGCGGCAGGCTGATGTACCACTGCGCACGGTCGTACCAGTGCGCCTGCTCGTTGGCCGACAACAGCCCCACAAACTGCACACGCGATTGCAATCCTGCGCGCTGCACCCCGTCTTGCAGGGCGGCCAACTGGCTGCCCGTATGCGCCACCACCAGTTGCGCCTGCGGCTGCCAGGCGGCAATGCTGCGGAACAGCTCCAGCACGCGCAAGGGTTGATAAATAGGCTCCAGCCCTCGGTTGGCGTAGAACAGCCAAGGCTGCTTGGGCTGTGCTGGCGCTGGCGGCAAGGCCTCCAGCCCAAACGGGAAAACCTCTACCCGCCGCGCGCCCAGTTGCTGCATCACGGTGGCCATATGGCGCGAATCGCTGGTGCACAGGTCTGCATGGCGCAGCACCGCTTGTGTCACATGCTTGTAAACCGCATTGCGCTGTGGGGTTTGCAAAATATCACTGCCCCAAGCAGACGCCAGCACCCTGCCCCGCAAACCAAACAGCTTATGCGCCAACAACACCAGGGTGCCATGTGAGGTGAGGTAGTGCGGATTGATCCAATCGGCATCCACTCGGCGCAGCCAGCGCCCTACGGTGGGCACATGCCGCAGCAGGGCGACATTGCCTCCGCCATGCGCAGGATGGGTTTGCAGCGCCAATCGCTTTTCAGCAGGAACCAGGGCGGCCAGCTCGGGTGCAAAGCCACGACTGGAACACACCCACACATCCACCAGCGGCGCCAACGCCCGCGCCCATTTGAGCAGATGCGGGCTTTCGCCATCGCCCACCAGGGCATACCGCAGCAGCTTGCTCACAGGGCTCGCACCTTTCCCGCCCAGCTTTCATACGCAGGCAGATATTGTGGGTGTGCCGCTAGCCATTGGGCGTCTTGCATGCGGGTATCGCCCACCACCTGCGCGGGGTTGCCGCTGATCACGGCAAAGTCGGCAAATGTGCCGCGCACGCGGCTGCCTGCCGTGACCAGACAACCTTTACCCAAAACCGTGCCTGCCTCAATCACGCTATGCGGGCCGATGAAGCAATGCGCGCCAATCGCAATCGGCGCGCGTATATCACTGGGCTGGCTGCCGTCTTCCGCCGGCAAAGGCACGCCAGAAAGCCGCGCCGCCACGCGCACACTGCGGTGCGTGCTGTGGCTGATGATGCTGATGAAATTGGTGATCTGCGTACCCGCGCCAATGGTGATGCCGCTGCTGGCCTCTATGAAATTGAAGTGGCCAATGAAGACATCGTCTTCCAATATCAGGCGGTCTTCGTGCTCGATACACGTGCTGGGCGAAATGCGGGTATGCGGCAGCGCCCTGCCCTGCTGCACCTCGCCAAACAGCATGCGAAAAAATAGCGCGTGCCACAGGCGCCGCCGCAGGCGGTTGCAGCAGGCGCGCAGGCGCAGCAAAAAAGGCACGGTGCTCATAGATGGGAATCTCCCTTGAACAATTCTGACTGCGCAGGCGCAGCATGGGTTTGCGCCGTGTGGTCAGGAATATCTCGCCAAAACGCCAAGCGCCAAAAATAAATGCCAAAGTACATGGTCATGGCAGCTGATACGGCCCATGCCCCCATGATCAAGCCGCCGACGCGAAGCCCTAATCCCAGTGCCGCGACAAACGCCACTTGCCCCACCAGCGCCCAACGGAATGCCCATCGCTGCGCCTGCCAGGCCATGGTAACCACCGCCAAGGGCGCAGCCACAAAATGCACGCCGATATAAGGTGCCAGCGCGCGCGCCAGTTCACCCGCCTCGCGCCAGCCAGGGCCAAATATCCGAGCAAACAGCCAAGGGCCTGCCACCATCAGCACCAACACCATGGGTGCCGCCACAGCCGCCAGCAACAGCATGGCTTGCCGCACCATGCGTCGCGCCTCGTCTGGTTGGGCCGCCGCCAATCGCGGATATAGCGCCTGCGACACGGCACTGCCCACCAGCGTGGCCGGTGCTTTCAAATACCGCAGCGCCAGCCCCCAGAAACCGGCGGCTGCATCGCCCTGCCAGGCCACCAGCAGGGCCACGGCCAGCGCATCTTGCGCCGTGCCTAAAAAAGCATGTGGGGTATTCAGCAAAGGAAAGTCGCGGTACGTGTGCATGGCCTGCCGCATGCGCTGCTTCAGCTCTGCCGCCCACGCAGCAGGCGCCGGTGGCAACACCGCCCGCCAACCCTGCTCAGGCGCAGGCCAAAGCAGCAACAAGGCTGCTAGCACACAAGCCACCATGGGGGCGATCACCAGCGCCCAGGCATCGTGCATGCTTGCCGCCTGTTGTTGCCGCTGCCACAACCAAAACCCGAACAGCACCTGCAATACGGCGCCACCGCCATACTGCACCACCCGGCTCATGGCCAGTGCCCGATAACGCTTGGCCCAGGTGTTCCACATCACCAGCAATTGCAGGCCCCCAGCCGCCGCAACGGCTGCGGGCAGCAAACCGGGCAAGGGCAATTTACCCAAAGCGTGCAATGCCAGTGCCAACGGTAGTGTCAGCAACGTGATGCACAAACCGATGCGCAGACACAGCGCCAGCAGTGTGGTGGCTTCGGTATCACTACGCACCATGGGCAAGGCAAATTCGTACCGCGCACAGGCCACAACAGCAACCGTAGCGGCAACCGTGGTAAAGGCGGTAAACACCCCAAACGCCTCGGGTGTGAACAGGCGCGTGAGCACTGGCCCCAGTAGTAACGGCACCAGCTGCGCCACGGCTCCGCCCATCAGCAGCGTGAAGATGGCACGAAACAATCCGTTTGCAGCCAGGGCTTTTTTCATGCACACCACTCGCCTTTGCCTGTAGATGACATCAACCCAGCGCGCTGCGCAAGGCGTGCAGTATGGCGTCTTGTTCTTGCGGCTGCAAGTCGGCACTCATAGGCAAGCTCATGACCTCGGCGGCCAATTGTTCCGCCACTGGCGTTGGCCGATGGCATCGCCCGGCATAGGCTTGCTGTTTGTTCAGCGGCACCGGGTAATGCACGGCGGTGGGTATGCCTGCCGCCTGGAGCTTTTCTTGCACCTGCGCCCGCTCGGGCACGTGCACGGTGTATTGCGCAAATACGCTGCTGCGCTCTGCCCTTTGCGCCATGCGGGCGATGCCAGCGGCGTCGCACAGGCTGTTGTAGCGCGCGCCCAGTTGCTGGCGTTGCGCCACTTCCCAGTCAAAACGCTCCAGTTTGGCCAGCACCACGGCGCATTGCAAGGTGTCCATGCGGCCACCCACGCCCACGCGGGTGTGGGTGTAGCGCCGGCTTTGACCATGAATGCGAATTTCGCGGCAGGCTTGCGCCAAGGCATCGTCACTGGTAAAGATGGCGCCCCCATCGCCATAGCAACCCAAAGGTTTGCTGGGGAAAAAGCTGGTGCACCCCAATGTGCTGAGGTTGCAGCTTTGCTTGCCATGGTACTGCGCGCCAAAGCTTTGCGCCGCATCTTCAATCACGGGCAAGTTGCCGTGCCGCGCGGCAATGGCGTTAATGGCGGCCATATCAGCCGGCTGACCATACAGACTCACCGGCATGATGGCGCGGGTGCGTGGCGTGATGGCCGCTTCTATTTGCGTGGCATCGATCAGGCCGGTGTCGGCTTCCACATCCACCCACACCGGCGTGCCGCCCAGCAGCACAATCACTTCGGCCGTTGCTGCAAAGGTAAAAGGCGTGGTGATGACTTCATCACCCGGCTGCAAGTCCAACGCCATGAGGCTAATGAGCAGCGCCTCGGTGCCACTGGATACGGTGATGCAATGCTTTGACCCCGTGCGCGCGGCCAGCGCGGCTTCCAGCTCGGCCACTTCCGGCCCCATGATGTATTGGCCGTGCTCCAGCACGCGCTGCATGCGCGCGGCAATGCGTGCTTGCAGTGCGGCATATTGGGTTTTGAGGTTGATGAATTCCATGCGTCGCTTTCGTTCAAGGTTTGTCTGCAAGCGGCTCCGTCATAGCAGCTCCGTCATGCCACGGCACGCCAGCACAAGCCTGCATCCCTCTTTATGTCAGAGCTACCTGCAAAGTGACCTGCCCGTTGCGCAGGCAATAGCGGTCACCGGTGTGCGGGCAAAGGACTTCGCCTTCCCCGTTTAAAGGCAGCTCCAGTCGTTCGCCAAAGCGACTCATCCAGCCGATGTGCTTTGCAGGTACACCCACCACCAGGGCAAAGTCGGGCACATCTTTTTGCACCACGGCGCCCGCGCCCACAAAGGCATGGCGGCCGATGGTGCTGCCACACACAATGGTAGCGTTGGCGCCAATGGTGGCACCCTGCTTCACCAGCGTGCGGCGATAAGCATCTTTGCGCACCACGGCTGCGCGCGGGTTGTACACATTGGTAAAGACCATGCTGGGGCCGCAGAACACATCGTCCTCCAGCTCGACGGCGTCGTACACGCTGACGTTGTTCTGGATTTTGACGTTGTTGCCAATGCGCACATCGTTGCCGACAAACACGTTCTGCCCCAGCGAGCAATTGCTGCCGATGCGCGCGCCGCCACACACATGCACCCAGTGCCAGATGCGCGTGCCCGCACCGATCTGCGCCCCGGCATCAATAATGGCCGTGGCATGCGCCGTATAGGGCGGCTCCTGCCCGGGGGCTTGCGGGTTTATTTCCGGCATAAGCGCTCCAGCGCAGGGTGACCACAGCCGTCGCGTGCGGGCACGACCTGGGCGGTGCGAATCACGTTCACCGTTTCAATGCAGTGGCGGGCGTCTTCCAGCCCGTAACCACGGCCTGCCAGAATTTCGGCATAGCTCGTCTTGTGCAGCTCGGTAAAGCCTTCGGAAAATTCCAGTTGCTCGCCGTTGATGTCGATGCTGCGGAAGGTGGACTTGTGGCCTTGCACTTCCGGCGGCAGGTCGTTGGCATCGATCGAGAGAAACCAGCGTACCCGCGCGCGTTCGTATTCCAGATAGCCCGCCGCCTTGTGCTCGGCGCTGTAGTGCACCTCGTTGCGCTGCAATTGGCCAAACACGAAGTGCAGCATGTCGTAAAAGTGCACGCCGATATTGGTCGCCACGCCAAACGATTTGCGCGGGTCGCCCTTCCAACTTTCCATATACCACTTGCCGCGCGAGGTGATGTAGCTCAGCTCCACATCAAATTTTTTGTCCGCAGGGGCTTGTGCCACCTTCTGGCGCAGCGCCAATATCGCCTCGTGATGGCGCAGTTGCAGAATATTGAAGACGCGCCTGCCCGTTTCTTTTTCCACCAAGGCCAGATCGTCCAGCAATTCAGGGGTAGGCACCAGCGGTTTTTCGCAAATCACATCGCAGCCCAAGCGCAAGCCGGCGGTGATGTGCGGGTGATGCAGGTAATTGGGCGAGCAGATGCTGACGTAATCCAGCGCCGTTTCAGGCTGGCGCTTGAGGCGATGGGCAAAATCGTAGAAGCGTTCAAACTCGGTAAAAAACGCGCTTTGCGGCGAAATGCTGTCGATGATGCCGACCGAGTCGTTGATGTCGTACGCCACCGCCAGATGGTGGCCCAGGTCTTTGATGGCGTGCATATGGCGCGGGGCGATGTAGCCAGCCGCGCCAATCAATGCAAAATTTTTGGCAGAAGTAGTCGTTGTGCTCATGCGCCTATTGTGCGTCAATTGCGTGCGCCAATCGCGCCCCTGCCTTGCAAAGCGCAAGCTCCGATTTCCCGCCCCACCCCTCGTGAAAGAAAAACAGCAAACACCTCTTACAAATATTAAAAAACATGATATAACATAACAAATTGTTTTTTGGTGAGAGTCGGCCACAATCTCGCAGAGAGGCGTTATGTCGCTACGCCACTGGATTCAAGCGATGCGCTTTCGTGCGTGGCGCGGCCTCCAACCAAACGACAGTTTGAATCAGATGGTTGGGCTTTTTAATCGTGAAAGGAAAACACATCATGTTGAAAAAATCTTTGCTGACCGTCGCCTGCTGCGCGGTACTGGGCGTATCCGCCCCTGCCCTGGCACAGGACGGCACAGGCGCTTTGCACTTTCAGGCCAATGGGGAAGAGCTCGCGACCGAGGGCTTCAAGGCCCCGAAACTGACCAAAGACGGCTGGGCCATCAAGTTCAGCCATATCTACATGAGCCTGGGTGACATCACCGCCTACCAAACATCCGCCCCCTATGCAGCCGACAAGGGCGGCAATATCCCGGTGAAATCACAAGTCGCCCTGCCCGGCACGCACGTGGTGGATCTGGTCAAGGGCGTGAACAAGAACGGTCTGGTGGACGTGGGCAACGTCAAGGCGCCAGCCGGCCATTACAGCGCCCTGTCGTGGAAGATGGTCAAGGCCGACAAAGGGCCTGCCGCCGGATACACCACCGTACTGATCGGCAAGGCCAGCAAAGGCGGCAAAACGGTTGACTTCCAGCTGGTCAGCGATGAAGTGGCTACATACCGCTGCGGCGAGTATGTGGGCGACGAGCGCAAAGGCTTCCTCAAGACAGGCGGCAAAGCAGAAATGGAACTGACCTTCCACCTCGACCACATTTTCGGCAGCTCCAAGGCTGCCGCCACAGACGCAATGAACACCGGCGCACGCGGCTTTGAGCCGTTTGCCAAAGGCGGCAAGCAGGCTCTTTCGCTCAAGAACCTGCACGTTGGCCACACCGGCGAAGGCCATTGCAACGTCCAGTGGCACTGATCATGCAACACACACGCGCACCTTGGCGCTTTTGCGCCACGGCTCGGCGGGCTACGGCAGCAGCAGTGGCAGCGGCAGGCTGCCTGCTGCCCGCGCTGGCCTGCGCCCACGGAGCCAATCTTGACTACCAGATGACGCCCGGCATCACGCTACAGGCCAAATACGACGCGGGCGGCCCCATGACGCAGGCGCAATTCACGGTCTATGCGCCCAACGACCCCACCACCCCTTGGCTAACGGGCAAATCGGATGCGCAGGGGCGCTTCAGCTTCGTGCCTGATGCCAACATCCCCGGCATGTGGGCGGTGCAGGCACGCGAGGCCGGACATGGCGCTTTGGTGCAAATCCCCATCGGTGATTCAAACGGCAGCAGCGATGCAACCGCAGCCACCGCGACCACAAACGCCAGTGCAGCCGCGCCAACCATGCAATCGGCAGTGCACACTCAAGGCGTCAGCCCCATGCAGCGCTGGGTCATGGTCGCTTCTGTCGCCTGGGGTTTTATCGGCACCGCCCTGTTCTTTGCACGCAAAAAGGCCACCTGATATGCATATCCCTGATGGCATTCTGCCCCTGCCCATGACACTCGGCGGATACGCGGTATCTGCCACTGCTGCCTGGTATTGCATCCACAAAATCAAGCAGCGAGGCGACCCACGCGAGCAGATTCCCAAAGCCGCCTTGCTGGCAGCGGCTTTTTTCACTGCCTCGCTGATTCATATTCCCATTCCGCCCGCCAGTGTGCATCTGGTGCTGGGCGGGCTGCTCGGTGCCGTACTGGGCTACTTTGCCTTTCCGGCTATTCTGGTCGCGCTGTTTTTCCAGGCCGTGATGTTCGGTCATGGCGGACTCACGACTTTAGGCATCAATGGTGTCATTCTCGGCTTGCCCTCTTTGCTGTCGGCCATGATTTTTCGCGGACAGACGCGCTTGCCGCATCCCACGCCTGGCCGCACGGCGCTGTTCGGTTTTGTGGCCGGCGCCATTGCCACGGCCATTTCGGCTTTTCTGTTCATCCTGTTTTTGTACAACACCATTCCCGCGCATCTGGATGCCACGGCAGAGCGCTCGGCCATCATCACGTTGGGCTTGCTGCACACACCTGTGGTGATCATTGAGGGCATCGTCACTGCCATGGTGACCTTGTTCCTGCAAAAAAACAGGCCGCATTTGCTGCAAGGGTTATGAGTCCCATGCCTACTGTCTCTGCCACCGGCATCCCGCCATTGGCGCACTGGGATGCACGCTTGCGCCTCGTGGCCCTGCTGCTCCTGGCCTTTGCTTTTTCAGCCGCAACACAATTGCGCGCCGTACCGCTGATGCTGGGCATCACCACCGTTTTCTGGCTGCTTTCCAGGTTGCCGCTGGGCAACTTGCTGCGCCGTCTGCGCTATCCGTCCATCTTGGTGCTGTGCATGGCCCTGGCTTTGCTCTTGCGCCGCAGCCCCAACACCTTGTTTCATGTCGGCAGTTTCGGCATCAGCCAGGAAGGTGCCCAAGCCGCCGCCTTGCTGCTGACCCGTTTCTACTGCATCCTGACACTGGCTTTTGCGTTTTTGTCGATATCGCCCTTGCTGCACATCATCGAAGCTCTGCGCGCCTTGCGGGTACCCTTCATCATGGTGGATATGGCACTGCTGATGGCACGCTACCTGGAAGTACTCAAGCAAGACCTGCACAATATGAAGCTGGCTACGCAGCTGCGAGGCTTTCGCAGCACAGGCTGGTCGATGCACACCGTCAAAACCCAATCGTGGCTGGCAGCCAGCCTGCTGTTGCGCAGCTATGAACGTGCCGACGGCATTTACAAAGCCATGCGCCTGCGCGGTTACGGGCAGAAAGCAGGTTTGCGCCACCCGCCGCTGACGCACCGCGATTGGCTGTTTTTTGCCATCACGGTTCTCTTGGCCGCCACCATCTTCTGGCTGGGATAAGGCCCAAACACCTGCAGCCAACTTTTACCCCATTGCCATCATTGATTGCCATACCCGACCACGCCGAACCGCCGACCGACTACATCCCCTAACCACGCCATGAACACGCCTGCCCCCACCACCCTTGCCCCTTCTGATCCGGCTGCCGTCCTGCAACTGCAATCCGTTTCTTTTGCATACTCCGACACACGCGAGGTGCTGCAGCAAATCAGCGTGGACATTTTTGCGGGTGAACGGGTGGGGCTGGTCGGCCCCAATGGCGCAGGCAAAAGCACCCTGTTTTTGCTGTGCACCGGCATTCTGGCGCCTACCGCGGGGCATATCCATCTCCTGGGCAAGCCGGTGGAAAAAGGCAGCTTCCACCCCCAGTTGGGGCTGGTCTTTCAAAACACCGACGACCAGCTGTTTTGCCCCACCGTATGGGAAGACATTGCCTTTGGCCTGCGCAATATGGGGCTGAACGAGGCTGAAGTTACCCGCCGGGCCGACGCCGCGCTGGCCACTGTTGGGGCGCAGAAGCTGGCGCAACGAGATATTCACCATCTCTCTGGCGGTGAAAAGCGCTTGGTGGCCATTGCGGGCATTCTGGCCATGGAGCCAGAAATGATCATCTACGACGAACCCAGCGTGGGGCTGGACATGCGCACCCGCCGCCGCCTGATCCCCATCCTGCAACAATCCGCCCCCACCATGCTGATCGCCTCGCACGATCTGGAGCTGCTGCTGGAGGTCTGCACGCGGATACTGGTACTGGACGAAGGCTGTATCGTGGCCGACGGCCCGCCCGCAGACGTTATGGGCGATGCCACCCTGATGCAGGCGCACGGGCAGGAAAAGCCGCACTCCCTGAATCGGTCGCCACATATCCACCAGCCGCCAATCGAAGGCTCGGCGCCTCTGCACTGAGCAAGGCGACACAATGCCCACGCAAGCTGCGCACCGCTTGCGTGGGGCGTCCCTTTCCGTTGCTGGCAAGCAGCAGACCTGTAGCTTCCTGCCTTCTTTCACGGGGAATACCCTTAGCACCCCTTATCTGACTTGGCTAACCGCTAAAATCATCGGCAACGCATTAAAGCCACATGCCCGCCGTTATTCCTGGTATGTATGTGCATGCGAAACCATACGCAACGCGATTGTCGTATACACAAACAGTTGATAATTCCCTGGCGATTTATCATTTCGAATTTATTGTTCAAAACGGAAGGTGGGGTTGACATGGAAAAGCGTACATTCTTGAAACAATGCGTATTGGGCGCATGCATGGCGTCTTCTGTCGTGCTGGCATCCGTTGCGCATGCGCAAACCGTTAAATCGGTGGGTATCACGGCCATCGTGGATCACCCTGCGCTCAACTCGGCGCGCAAAGGCGTTGAAGACGAGTTGAAAGCACTCGGCTGGGAACCGGGCAAAAACATCAAGATCACTTACCAAAGCGCGCAAGGCAATGCGGCCACGGCCGGGCAAATTGCCCGCAAATTCGTGGGCGATAAAACCGATGTGATCGTCGCCATCGCCACCCCCAGCGCGCAAGCCGCTGCGGCTGCGACCAAGAGCATTCCTGTCGTGTTTGCTGCCGTCACAGACCCTGTTGCCGCCAAACTGGTCAAAAGCTGGAATGCCTCTGGCACCAATGTGACCGGCGTATCTGACCGCCTGCCGCTGGCACCGCAGATTGATTTGCTGCTGAAAGTCAAGCCCGGCGCCAAGCGCGTGGGTTATGTCTATAGCCCGGGCGAAATCAACTCGGTGACTGTGTTGAAAGAGCTCAAGGCCGAGCTGGGCAAACGCGGCATGATAGTAGTTGAGGCCGCTGCGCCCCGCACCGTGGACATCCCCTCGGCCACCAAAAGCCTGGCGGGCAAAGTGGATGTGATTTACACCACGACCGACAACAATGTGGTATCCGCTTACGAGTCCCTGGTGCGCGTCGCCCAGGAATCCAAGCTGCCGCTGGTGGCTTCGGACACCGACTCCGTGAAACGTGGCGCCATCGCCGCCTTGGGCATGAACTACTACGACATTGGCCGTCAAACCGGCAAAATGGTAGACAAAATTCTCAAAGGCACCAACGTCAGTACGATTGCGCCTGAAACCGGCAAAAAACTGTCGCTGGTTGTGAGCCCCGAAGCCGCGAAAAAACAGGGCGTCACGCTTTCGGACGCGCTGGTGAAGCAGGCTACAGAAGTCGTAAAATGATAGATTGCAGTCGGTGAGGCGTCATCAAGCCTCACGCGGCTATCTGCCTTGGGTACGCAAAAAACCAAGGCCAGACAGTTTGCTCAAGACCGGCGCTCTGCGGGCGCTGGTCTGTTTTTTTGATTAACTTTGTTCATCTGAGAGCCAGGAATGTCCCTCGTCTCATTCATGGGTGCGGTGGAAATCGGCCTGATCTTTGCGCTGGTTGCGCTGGGGGTCTGGATTTCGTTTCGCGTGCTGAATTTTCCGGATCTGACAGCTGACGGCAGCTTCCCCTTGGGCGGCGCGGTCGCTGCCGTATTGATCGTTGCCGGCTACAACCCCTGGATTGCCTGCCTGGCCGCATGTGCAACGGGCGCCCTGGCTGGCTTGCTCACCAGCTGGCTGCATGTCAGCCTGGGCATTTTGCAGCTTCTGGCATCCATTTTGACCATGATCGCCTTGTACTCCATCAATCTGCGCATCATGGACGCGCCCAACGTTTCTTTGCTGGGCGAAACCACGGTTTTCACCCCTTTTGTTTCTGACGAAAACAGCTACTGGATGCAGTCCCTGATCTTGCTGGGCATCGTGTTTGTGGTGAAGGGTTTGCTGGACTGGTTCTTTGCCTCGCAAATCGGCCTGGCATTGCGTGCCACCGGTGCCAATGCGCGCATGGCTTGCGCCCAGGGCATTGCCACCGGCCGCTACACCATGGCGGGCATGGCTTTGTCTAACGCGCTCATTGCCTTGGCTGGCGCGCTGTATGTGCAAACACAGGGCGGCGCGGACATCTCCATGGGCATCGGCACCATCGTGGTGGGATTGGCCGCAGTCATTATTGGAGAAACCCTGCTGCCCAGCCGCCGCCTGCTGATTGTGACGCTGGCTGTGGTCATGGGCGCCGTGCTGTATCGCCTGTTCATCACGCTGGCGCTGGAGGCCGACTTCATCGGCTTGCAGGCGCAAGACCTGAACCTTATTACCGCTGTACTGGTAGGTGTGGCGCTGGTGCTACCCAAAATCAAAGCCAAGCTGTTTCGCAAGCCGATCCCTGTCAAGACAGGAGGGCAAGCATCATGATGCAACTGCGCGATTTGTTCAAAACGTTCAATCCGGGCACACCGATTGAAAACCCTGCGCTGCGGGGCATCCACCTGCATATTGCAGCCGGTGAATTTGTTACGGTCATCGGCTCCAACGGCTCCGGCAAATCCACCATGCTCAACGCCATCAGCGGCGATTTGCTGGTGGACAGCGGCGAAATCATCATCGATGGCAAAGACGTAACGCGCCAGAACGCCTGGCAGCGGGCGGGGGCCGTGGCCCGCGTGTTTCAGGACCCGATGATCGGCACTTGCGAGGCGCTCAGTATTGAAGAGAATCTGGCCTTGTCGTTGCAACGCGGGCAGCGCCGTGGCCTGAAGCGCGCGGTGCGTGCCGAACTGCACGACCTGTTTCGCAGCAAGCTGGCGCATCTGAATCTGGGGCTGGAAAACCGTTTGTCCGACCGCATGGGCCTGCTCTCAGGCGGCCAGCGCCAGGCCGTCAGCCTGTTGATGGCATCTTTGCAACCTTCGCGCATGCTGCTGCTGGATGAGCATACTGCCGCGCTCGATCCCAAAACCGCTTCGTTCGTTTTGAAGCTGACCGACCAGATCGTGGCCGAAAACAATTTGACCGCGCTGATGGTGACGCACTCCATGCGCCAGGCGCTTGACCATGGCTCCCGCACCATCATGCTGCACCAAGGGCGCGTGGTGCTGGATATTTCCGGCAAAGAGCGTGCTCGCATGGATGTGCCCGATCTTCTGGCCATGTTCGAACGTTCGCACCGCGAAGCCATCAGTGCCGAGGCTTTGTTATAAAACGCACGCCCCTTGGCCACTCCGAAGAAAAAGAGCGTTGGCGGACTCCGAGTGGCATACCGGGAAACAAGCAGTGGTTTTTACGCACCAACGGCTTGCAAGCTGCGCCATCTCTTGAAGAATTAACCGGCAAGCGCTTTATTTGGGCGTAAAATATTTTCCAGTTTGCTGTGACCCCGCTGCTTGCATGCAGTGGGCACGGCTTTTTTCTTGGTGCTTGTCTGCAACCGCTGCCAAAAGACGTGCTTGCAGGCGCATTGTGAGAGGGGGCTCGCCGTGATCCACACGCAACCCGAAGACGGGTTCCTGACGACCGAAAGCCTGGTCAAACGTTTTGGCGATGTCATGGCAGTGAACGATGTGTCGCTGTCGATCCGCAAGGGCGAAATTTTTGCCTTGCTGGGTAGCTCGGGTAGCGGCAAATCCACCCTGCTGCGCATGCTGGCAGGTTTTGAGACGCCTTCCTCGGGGCGCATTCTGCTCAATGGCCGCGACATTGCCGATCTGCCGCCTTACGAGCGCCCCATCAACATGATGTTCCAGAGCTATGCGCTGTTTCCGCACCTGAATGTGGCCGAAAACATCGCCTTTGGCCTGAAGCGCGAAGGCATGCCCAAAGACCAGATCGCCCAGCGCGTGGACGAAATGCTGCAACTCACCCGCTTGCAGCAATATGCTTCGCGCAAGCCGCACCAGCTCTCGGGCGGACAGCAGCAGCGTGTGGCGCTGGCGCGCAGCCTGGCCAAACGGCCGCAATTGCTGCTGCTGGACGAGCCACTGGGCGCGCTGGACAAGAAACTGCGCGAGCAGACCCAGTTTGAACTGGTCAACATCATCGAATCGGTCGGCGTAACCGTGGTCATGGTCACGCACGATCAGGAAGAGGCCATGACCATGGCCTCGCGCATTGCCGTAATGAGCGAAGGCCGCGTGCTGCAAACCGGCAAGCCGCAAGAGGTGTACGAATACCCCAACTGCCGCTTCGTGGCCGAATTCATCGGCAACGTCAATCTGCTGGATGGCACGGTGCGCAACAGCGAGCCCTCGCTGACGATTGTGGATACGGCGCTGGGCGCAGTCGAATTGGGGCACGGCGTGTCAGCCGCCGAGGGCATGCCCATCAGCATTGCCGTGCGGCCTGAAAAAATCCGCATCAGCACCGAGCCGCCCGATGCCAGCCGCCGCAACGTCTTCCGCGGCAAGGTCATCGAAATTGCGTATCTGGGTGACGTGAACGTGTACATCGTGCTCATGCCCGACGGCACGCGCATGAAAATCACCGGCATCAACTCCATACACGAATCCGAAGCCAGCATCACCTGGGAAGACGAAGTCTATTTCTGGTGGAATCCGCAAGCTGCCGTAGCGCTGACGCAATAATTGACGCAACAGGGCGCAAGAAAGGCCGGTCATGAACTGGATCAAACGTCTTTTCAAAGGTCTGCTCAGCGGGCGCACCGCCGTTATCGGCGTGCCCTATCTGTGGCTGATTGTTTTTTTCGTGCTGCCGTTCCTGGTGTTGCTGCGCATCAGCGTGACACACATCGGCCCCGATGGTGACCCCTTTGCCCCCCTGTACACCGTCGTAGACGGCACCGTGCAATGGCTGCTACGGTATGAAAACTATCTGTCCATTGTCCGTGACAGTACTGACGCCACCGGCCAAACAGGACAGTTTGGACAAACCATTTATTTCACGGCCTACCTCACCTCGCTGAAATACGCAGCATTCACAACTGCCTTGTGCCTGCTGTTGGGCTACCCCTTCGCCTGGTTCATTGCCCGCAGCCGCGAAAGCCTGCGCACCCCCATGCTGATGATGGTGATGCTGCCTTTCTGGACATCGCTGCTGCTGCGCGTATACGCCTGGAAAGGACTACTGGCCGATCAAGGGCTGTTCAACCGCATCTTCATGGCGCTGGGTCTGATTGACGAGCCTTTGCACATGCTCTACAGCGACGTCTCCATGCTCATAGGCATGACCTACATCTATCTACCCTTCATGGTGCTGCCGTTGTATGCCAACTTGACCAAGCTCGACAATCGCCTGCTGGAAGCTGCCAACGACCTGGGCGCCAGCCCCTGGAAAGCTTTCTGGCTCGTCACCATTCCACTCAGCCGTGCTGGCATCATCGCCGGCTGCATGCTGGTCTTCATTCCTGCCGTAGGTGAATTCGTGATTCCCTCGTTACTGGGCGGTGCCGAAAACATCATGATCGGCCGCGTCGTGTGGGACGAAATGTTTGCCGCCAACAACTGGCCTCGCGCCTCTGCCTTAGCCGTCGTCATGATTCTCATGATTCTGATTCCTCTGGGCATTTATTACTACTACAGCGGCAAGCAAACGCAAGCCCAGGCAAGAAAGGGACAATGAAAATGGCTGCTCCCGTACAACGATTTGTTGAAAAACATATCGGCAAGGCCTGGATCGCAAGCGTATTTGCCTTTTTGTATCTGCCGCTGTTTTACCTGATCCTGTTTTCTTTCAACAGCACCCGGCAAGATACACGCTTTACCGGCTTCTCTCTGCGCTGGTACGAGGCCATGTTCAATGACTCGCGCCTGATCGAAGGCTTTTTACTGTCGCTGCGCGTCGCCATGATCAGCGCCACTTTCTCTGCCGTATTAGGCACACTGGCAGCTTTTGTGTTGGTGCGCTACAAACGTTTTCCGGGCAGCACCTTGTTCTCTGGCATGGTCAACGCTCCTCTGATCATGCCCGAGGTAATCATTGGTCTGTCGCTGCTGCTGCTGGCGGTAGCCGTGCAGCGCGCCGTAGGTTGGCCTGATCGCGGCACCGTCACCATCGTGCTCGGCCACACCTTGATGGGTATGGCCTACGCCACTGTAGTCGTACAGTCCCGTTTGCAGGAAATGAACCGATCTCTGGAAGAAGCTGCCATGGACTTGGGTTGCCGACCGCTGCAAGTCTTTACGCTGGTGACCTTGCCCAATATCGCACCAGGCATCATCGCAGCATGGCTGTTGTCATTCACCCTGTCATTTGATGATCTGGTCATCTCTGAATTTCTCTCCGGACCGGGCGTCACCACCCTGCCGCAAGTCATCTTCTCTTACGCGCGCCGGGGCGTGAACCCCACCATCTTTGCCGCCGCAGCCTTGCTGATTTCCGTCGTCACCATCGCCGTCATCATCTACAGCATTGTGCTGGCACGACAAACCCGACGCCTCAAACGGCTGAACAAGGGCTAAAGCTGCACCGCTGCCTTTCCTATCAAAAGGGCATCCGATCTGGATGCCCTTTCTTTTTGGCTTGAATAACGCTCTGCGTCAAAACGCCTTTTGATGCTCCCAACAGTAGAGCTTGCCATCAAAGCGCTTGGGATTGCTGCGGCAATAGTTCGTCACCTTTGCGCTAAGAGGGGCTGCACAAGTCGCGCAGGCAGGTTGCGAAGTCGCACGCGCCGGCACCACCGAATCCGATGCATTGGGTTTTTCAGCGCGGTTTGTTGGCGACGCCAGAGGCTTGGGCGCCATGAAGTCAGGCAAACGCAGCAAATCTGCCGGCTCATGCTGGCGGGCAATTTTTTCAGCCCATGCACGAACGGTTTCGCTGCTGCGAATTTTGTGCACCCGAGCCAATGCTCCCAAAATACCTATTTCTTTATCGACAAATTGATCGTGCCACGTTGGCAAGCTATCGGCCTTGATGATGTTGTTGGTATTGAACTTCTTGCTATCGGGGCGTTGAATCACAGCACTGGGGTGAAACATCACGACGTGATGAATTTCCATGTCACCACCAAGACGTGCCTGAATCCCCAGCTGATCCAGCAACTTGCGCAGCAGCCTTTCGTGCCGTTTGCTTTGTTCCAGTGGTGATGAAATTCCGTAAGTTTCGCCATTGGAATACGTTACGGAAAATTCGCCATAGTCGTTGATGCTGACATTGCCGTTGAAGTTCTTGGTTTCCAAAGCAATGACAAACACGCGACCTACCAACAAATGGTCGATCTGTACCACTTCTCCATCGACTTTGAGGCGCAAGTCGTGCAATACCGCCCAATTTTGACTGTCACGGTAATAGGTGTCGATGTAATAGGCAGCATCCTTCTCTCCCTGAATCCCCGTACGCAGATTCTTCAGTTCTTTGTATAGCCAGTCTTTCTGTTTTTGCTCAAGCACTGGGGAATATTGCAACTCCTCCAGCAACTTCAGCCGCCTACTTTTGTCATCTGCAGATTTGATCAGCATCTTCTTCTGTTTCTCGCCTTTGATTTTATTTCAACCGCATCTCCGCTGCGCGGGCGTGCGCCTGCAGGCCCTCGCCGTGTGCCAGCACGCTGGCGATACGGCCCAGGGTTTGTGCGCCTTGCTCGCTGACTTCGATCAGGCTGCTGCGTTTTTGAAAGTCGTAAACGCCCAGTGGTGAGGAGAAGCGCGCCGTGCCACTGGTGGGCAGCACGTGGTTGGGGCCGGCGCAGTAGTCGCCCAGCGATTCGCTGGTGTAGGCACCCAAAAAGATGGCGCCTGCGTGTTTGAGCAAAGGTTCCCAGCGATGCGGGTCGCGGCTGCTGATCTCCAGGTGCTCGGGCGCGATGCGATTGGAGATTTCGCACGCCTCTTCCATGCTGCGGGTGTGGATCATCACGCCCCGCCCCAGCAGGCTTTGGGCAATGATGCGGGCGCGAGGCAGCTCGTTGAGCAAGCGCTGCATTTCGCGCTGCACGGCATCGATATAGTCGGCATCCGGGCACAGCAGTACGGCTTGCGCCAATTCGTCGTGCTCGGCCTGGCTGAACAGGTCCATGGCCACCCAGTCCGGCGGGGTGCTGCCATCGGCCAACACCAGAATTTCGCTGGGGCCGGCAATCATGTCGATGCCCACGGTGCCAAATACGCGGCGCTTGGCACTGGCTACGTAGGCATTGCCGGGGCCGGTGATTTTGTCCACTTTGGGAACCGTGGCCGTGCCATACGCCAGTGCCGCAATGGCCTGTGCGCCACCAATGGTGAAGGCGCGGCTCACTCCGGCCACATAGGCTGCCGCCAACACCAGCGGGCTACGTTCACCGTGGGCCGCGGCTGGCTGGCTGGGCGCAGCAGGGGCCACGGGCGAGGCCAGTGCGCCGCCTGCAGCCACGCTGCCGCGCACGGGGGTGGGCACGACCATGATGATTTCTTGCACGCCCGCCACATGCGCCGGCACGGCGTTCATGATCAGGCTGCTGGGATAAGCCGCCTTGCCCCCCGGCACATAGATACCGACCCGATCCAGCGGAGTGACTTTTTGCCCCAGCAGGCTGCCATCAGCGTCGCGATAGCTCCAGCTTTCGCCCGTGTGCTTTTTCTGCACTTCGTGGTAACTGCGCACGCGCTCTACAGAGGCGCGCAGGGCGTTTTGCTGCTCGGCAGGCAGGCTGTCAAAGGCGTTTTTGAAGTCCGTCTGGGTCAGCTCCAGCCCCTGCATGTCGGCCACGTGCAAGCCGTCAAAGCGCGCCGTGTATTCCAGCACGGCGGCATCGCCGCGCGTGCGCACATCGCTCAGGATGTCGGCTACGCGCTGCTCGATGGCGGCGTCGGTCTCGGCGCTCCAGTGCAAGCGTTGGGCAAAGGCCGCGTCAAAATCGGGTTGCGTGGTGCTCAGCCGCAATGGCTGAGCCTGCAAAAGTGTGGGTTGCAAAGTATCCATGCTGGCATTGTAGAAATGTTTGCCCCTTGTCGGGAAGTTTTTTGCCGGGGTGTTTGCAGCCGACCAGACCTCACACACAGGCAGGCGTTTATGCGTCAGATAGCTTCCATCTGGACTGTATATATGCAAAGCCACACCGCGCACGATGAGGGCGAACCTGCTATACTCGATCAAAAAAGTCGGATAATGCTCGTCTTTCCACTGTAGACAGCA
>JAGOGU010000080.1 GCA_017996515.1 Allobrachymonas sp. | reverse complement strand
TGGCGTGCTCTCGGCCATTTTGGGCACGAGCGACACCTCGGCAAAATGGGGGTAGCCCAGCAGTTTGGCTTCTTCTTGCCGCAGGGCAAGGATCTCGGCCATGACGGCGCTGTTGTCGAATTGCTTGCCATCGCCTTCGGCCTGCTCGCTGGCGCGCGTGTTGTAGGCGCGGTAGAGTTTTTCGCGCAGGGCGCTGTTGCTGGCAAATTGCATCACGGGCAAATAGCTGGGGATTTTCAGCGTCAGCTTGTAGCCGTCTTGGCCATCGGCCTGTGCGGCCGCGCGCGCGGCTTGCACCACATCTTGCGGCACGCCTGCCAGTTCTGCTTCGCTGGCGTAATAGCTCCATTGGTCGGTGGCGTCCAGCGCGTTTTCGCTGAACTTTTGTGTCAGCTCGGCCTGCCGTTCCTGAATTTGGGCAAAGCGCGTTTTGTCTGCGCCGTGCAGCTCTGCGCCGCTCAGTACAAAGCCACGCAAGGCGTTTTTCAGCGCCTGTTTCTGGGCGGTGTCCAGCTTGGTGCTATCCACGGCCTTGTATTTGGCGTACAAGCGTTCGTCGGCACCCAAGGCGGTGAAAAATTCGGTCACGGCGGGCAGCATGGCGTTGTAAGCGGCGCGCAGCTCGGGCGTATCGCACACGCTTTTCAGGTGCCCGACCGCACCCCAGGCGCGCCCCAGGCGCTCAATGGGTACATCCAGCACCAGCGAGAGTTGCTGCCAATCGGCAGGAAAGTCGCTCTGCACGGCCTGCTCCAGCGCGGCTTGCGACTGCTTGAGCAAATGCTCGACGGCGGGTTGTACATGCTCGGGGCGAATGGCGTCAAAACGCGGCAGATCGGCAAAGTCGAGCAAAGGGTTGTCGTTGACTGCCGTGTGAGCGGGGGAATGGTTGGGGGTGTTGCTTGGATTCATAGAAAGGCCAGTTGGGGGCAAAAAGGCGTGCTTCAAGCCGCTGGAGGGAGATGGATGATGTGGCTGCCCCCATACCTTGCATACCTTGTATGTAGGGGGCCATGCGCTGGCGTGAGGGTATCAGAGCGGCGATGCGCCTGCCCGCCAGGGGTTATTGCGCGGCCTTGTTGGCACTTTGTGCTTTGCGTTGGGCAGCGGCTTGTTCCAGCCATTTTTTGCCCTGTTCGTTATCCTGCTCAACGCCTTGCCCTTTGAAATAGGCAACGCCCAGGCGCACTTGCGAAGGCGCATGGCCTTGCTCGGCTGCGCGGCGGAACCAACGCACGGCTTGCTCATGGTCTTGCTCTACACCTTGCCCCTCATCGTACAAAACACCCAGATGGTGTTGGGCGCGCATGTCGCCTTGCTCTGCCGCCCTGTGGTACCACTTGGCCGCTTCGTGAAAGTTCTGCTCTGTGCCCTGGCCGTTTTCATGCAAAACGCCCAAATCGAATTGCGCCTGGCGGTTGCCTTGCTCGGCGGCCCTGCGATACCAGTGCGCGGCTTCTTGCATGCTGGGTTCAACCCCGCGGCCTGTGTGGTAAAGCAGCCCCAAGCGGTACTGTGCGTCTATTAACCCTTGCTCTGCCGCTTTGTGGAACCATTGGGCGGCGATCCGTTCGTCTTTTTGTACGGCTTGCCCCGTGGTGTACACAAGCCCCAGGTTGTATTGCGCCTTGGCATTGCCTTTTCTGGCCAAATCCTCCCAAGCCACAAGCGGGTCGGTGTAAAAAACGCCGGACGATGCGTTGAGCAAGCTGTCGCCTGCGATGGCGGACAGGGATTGCGCTGCGTCCGTTTGCGGGGCTGCATGGCTTTGGGCGGCGACGCTTGCGGCATGGATGGCTGCCACGGCGGCGATCAGGGCAGTGGCACATGGACGAAAAATGCGTGTCATGACAAGCTCCAGAGCAAAAGATACGATGCAATACAAATCGTAACGATTGTAGGTGGATTGTTTACTGGTTGCCACTGTTCATACCGCTACAGATTGGCCGAAGAAACGCGCAGTCAGGATGTCACAATGCGGGCAGGTTGTTTCCGCTCGGGAGTAAATCCATGAATAAACGCATGTTGCCATGTTCGGTTTGGAGAATGGGCGCAGGCCTGCCGCGGGCCTTTGCGCGCGCAGGAGCCATATGTGCCGCCGCCTTGGTTTGTCTATTGGTTGTTGGCTGCACGGTAATTCCGCTGGATATGCCGGGCTGGCCGCCAGCCGGGGCGCAAGGGGCGACCGCAGATGCGCAGCAGCAAGATGCACGGCAAGGCACAGGCACGGTGAATCTGGATGCCACTTGGGCAGGCCATTACGAAGGCGTGGCGCCTTGCCCCGATTGTGCGGGCGTGCGCATTCTGCTCACGCTCAATGCCGACAACAGCTACATCCTCAGCATGAGCCATATGGGCAGCAATCGGCAGCCTCGGGTCATCAATGGCCGTTTCGGTTGGAGTTCGGATAAAACGGAAATCACGCTGGATGAAAAAGGCGAGCGCCGCCGTTACGCCGTCAGCTGGAGCGAGCTGCGCATGCTGCAGCACGACGGCAGCCCCATGCTGGGGGTGCTGGGCGAGCAGCTTACGCTCAAAAAACGGCCACAGTAAGTTCTGGCTGCTTTGCAAACCGCCACCCAAAAGGAAAACCACCATGTACCACGCGCCCTTGTTGATTGATATTGCAGGCACCTCCCTTTCGGCAGATGATCGCCGCCGCCTGCAATCGCCCTTGGTGGGCGGGGTGATTTACTTTGGCCGCAACTGGCAAAGCCGCGAGCAGATCAGCGCCTTGAGCGCCTCCATCAAGGCCATTCGGCCCGATTTGCTGATTACCGTTGATCACGAAGGCGGGCGCGTGCAGCGTTTTCGTACCGACGGCTTTACCCATCTGCCGCCCATGCGCACGCTGGGGCAACACTGGCGCAAACCCGATCGCAAAGGGCAAGAAGGCCACCATGCCATGCAGGCGTTGCAGGCCGCCAGTGCCTGCGGATATGTGCTGGCGGCTGAACTGCGCGCCTGCGGCGTGGACATGAGCTTTGCCCCCGTGCTGGATTTGGACTACGGCAGCAGCAGCGTGATTGGCGACCGCGCGTTTGACAGCGACCCGCGCGTGGTCAGCCTGCTGGCCAAAAGCCTGATGCACGGCCTGTTGCAAGCTGGCATGGCGCATTGCGGCAAACACTTTCCGGGGCACGGGCATGTGCGGGCCGATTCGCATGTGGACATTCCGATCGACAAGCGCAGCCTGCGCGCCATTTTGCGCAGCGATGCCCAGCCCTATCCGTGGCTGATGCCTACCCTCATGGCCGTTATGCCCGCGCACGTGATTTATGCGCAGGTGGATGAGCGCCCGGCCGGCTTCAGCCCGCGTTGGCTGCAAGAGATCTTGCGCGGCGAGTTGGGTTTTACCGGCGCCATCATCAGCGACGATTTGAGCATGCAGGGCGCACGCCAGTTGTATGGCAAGCCACTGTCTTTGAGTGCGGCCGTGCTGACGGCGCTGGGCGCAGGTTGTGATCTGGCGCTGGTGTGCAACCAAAGCCTGGATGGTGGCAAGGCGCTGGATGGGCTGCTGGACGAGATGAGCGAAGCAGCCGTGAAAGGGCGTTGGCAGCCGCAAGAGGCCAGCGAGCTGCGCCGCCGGGCGCTGCTGCCTGTAGCGCCCGCATGGGCTTGGGACGATTTGATGTGCGCCCCCCAATACATGCAGGCGCTGGAAACCCTGTCGCTGCTTTAACCGCCGATGAAGGGACTGATGGCTGTTGCCATCAGGCGCGGGATGCCGTGCGTGATCGGGTGCTCAAGCAACATCCGCCCAAGGCCGCAACGCTTCGCGCAGGGCGGCCTCAAACGTCGGCAGCTGCGCACGTAGCGTCGCCACTTGGGCGGCATTGGCATCACGCTGTGGCGCAGCCCAAACGGGGGCGGGGAAGTGGCTGTCCCACGCATAACGGGCGATGATGTGCCAGTGCACATGCGGCACCACATTGCCCAGTGAGGCCAGATTCATCTTGAAAGGCCGAAAGTGCTGGCGCATCAGCGTTTCGATGCAAGTCAGAATCGCCATGCCTTCTTGTTGCAGCGGCGCGGGCAGATCGCTCCACTCGACGTAATGGGCGTGGCAGATGAGGCGGTAAAAGGCCGGAAACTGCGCTTCGGCGGCCGAATCGGCATGCACCACATACCATGCGGCTGATTGCCACACCACGCGGCCCGCATCGCCTGTGCACAAAGGGCACGTTGAAAGAGCTTGAACAGTTTGGCCAGAAACAGGTGTAGTGGTCATGGAAATCCCCAAGTAGGTGCAACAGGGTTTTTATATACCATGGCACGGGGCAACAAAGAACAAAGGCAATAAGCAACATAGGCTACACATGTTTTTTAGTGGCGTGCGTGGCTGCTGCAAGTAGATGGCTTATCGCTTTTGGTTATGTTGTCAGCATGAATCTGTCTATGCGCCTCGGTCACAGGCCGGGGTTTGTCGGCACAATATCGTCATCCATTTTTTATCTTGAAGGAGCTTTGAATGAAACGTCGCCATCTTTGGAAAGGTCTGATCGTGGCAGCCAGCCTGCTGGCTACCGCTGCGCAAGCACAGGCGCAGGATTTGCTGGATGCCGTCAAAGGCCGGGGCACGCTGCGCGTGGCACTGGAAGGCACTTACCCTCCGTTCAACTTCAGAGAAAACGACAAACTCGTTGGCTTTGAAGTGGAGCTGGCCAACGCCTTGGCGGCCAAGCTGGGCGTGAAAGCCGAGTTCACTACCAGCGAATGGAGCGCCATTCTGGCCGGGTTGCAGGCGGGCAAATACGATGTGGTCATCAACCAGGTCACCATTACCGACAAGCGCAAGGAAGCGTTCGATTTTTCCAATCCCTACACCTTCTCTAGCCCACAGATCATCGTGCGCCGCAACGAGGCCAATCCCCCCGGCTCTTTGCAGGCCCTCAAAGGCAAAAAACTGGGCGTAGGGCAGGGCACCAATTTCGCCGATATGGCCAGAGCCGCGGGTGGCATTGATGTCAGAACCTATCCGGGCGCGCAAGAATATTTGCAAGACTTGGCTACCGGCCGTATCGATGCGGCGTTGAATGACAGTCTGCTGATTCCGTACCTGGTGAAAAAGACCCGCCTGCCCGTCAAACCCGGCGCGACTCTGCCCGGTACGGAACAAGCCGGTATTCCTTTCGCCAAGGGCAACCCCAAATTCAAAGCGGCATTGAATCAGGCGCTGGAATCGATGAAGGCAGACGGCAGCTTTGCCAAAATCTCTCAAAAATGGTTTGATCGGGACGTGAGCAAACCGGCCAACAGCCGTTGATCCTCTACGCAGTCGTTCCATGGGGCGGCTGCATGAATGCAGCAAAGACTGATATCCTGCGAGCCCGTGGGATATCGGTTTTTTTATGGATGAGGTGATATCGTGACTTTGCAAGAGCTGTGGCAACTTTTGCTGGAAGCCCTGCCCATCATGGGCAAAGGCGTGGTCTGGACGCTGTATCTGTCGGTCATGGCCATGCTGCTGGGCGCCGTCATTGGCGTGTGTGTAGCGGTGATTCGCGTGGCGCAGGTGCCCTTGCTGAGCCTGGCGTGCCAAGTGTACGTCAGCTGCATGCGCGGTACCCCTTTGCTGGTGCAGCTGTTTGTGCTGTATTACGGCCTGCCCAGCATCGGCGTGCAATTGGAGCCGCTTACCGCAGGCATATTGGGCTTGGGCATGAACGTGGGGGCTTACCTTTCCGAATCTCTGCGTGGCGCGCTGCAAGGAATTGATCACGGCCAATGGCTGGCCGCGCAAAGCCTGGGCATGCGCCGTGTGCAGGTCTTGCGTTATATCGTGGGTCCTCAGGCGATTCGGCTGGCGCTGCCCAGCTTGTCCAACAGCCTCATCAGCCTGGTCAAAGACACCTCTCTGGTATCAGTTATTGCCGTCACGGAACTGATGCTGGCCACCAAAGAAGTCATCGCCACTACATTCCAACCCTTTCCGCTGTACCTCACGGCGGCGGTGATCTACTGGATCATCAGCATGTTGCTGGAAAGTCTGCAACGGGCTTGGGAGAAGCGCTTGGCTCGGGGCTATACCGCTGCGCGGATATGATGCTGGCCGATGTGGCTGTTTGATTGTCTGTTGCACCGCGTTGGCGGGCGCAAGGGTGCGACGGGTGGCAAATATGCAAAGGGCGAATGTCCAATGGAGAGGCGCGCAATTTTTTGAGAAACAACCGTAAAGATCGCCTCTTTTTGCCTATAATCCCAATCTTCGCCGGTTTAGCTCAGCTGGTAGAGCACCCGCCTTGTAAGCGGTAGGTCGTCAGTTCGAATCCGACAACCGGCACCAAAAAAGTTAAAAATGCCTTGAAATTCAACGAGTTTCAAGGCATTTTTCTTTTCCGGTCGATTGCCATCCCTTGGGGCGAATGCGCCTGTTCCCTATTGGCGCCTAGCCCCATTTCTGTTAGCAAGGGTACGCGCAGGGTGGCGATGCCTGCCATGATTTGCGGGATGCTGGCGCGCACCTCCAGCCTAATTCCGCTTCGGGCACTTCAACAGATACCAGTTTGTCGTGCACTTGCATGATCAGGGCAGCTCACTGGAGCTGGCGCAGGAGATCCTGGTGCGACAGCGACTTGCACAACGACCTGCCTTTGCTGAAGGCCGTTATGCACCCAGGATGGCAGTCGATCCCGATCTGCTGTTTCGCCAAGCGG
>JAGOGU010000079.1 GCA_017996515.1 Allobrachymonas sp. | reverse complement strand
GGCCAGGCAGGAATGCAGTGGTACTTGAAGCTGGGGCACCAATTAGTCGGCCAGTAGGCGAGCTTGCCTTGCTTGTGCAAAAAGTCTGACAGGTAGGCCTGCTCGTTGCGGAATTGCGTGCGGATTTTGGCAAAGTGCGTGCGGAAATAATCCAGCACGTCGGGGTGTGCGCCGATTTCAAAGCGGTACACGGACGAGTTGCCCGTAATCCGCCAAGGGCGTTTGTAGTCGTGGATGATGAGAAATTCGCCGGACTGGGTAAAAAAATCATCCAGCGGGCCGGTAATGACCACGTCCACGTCCAGAAACAGCGCAGTGCCGTGCAGGCCGTACACATCGCGCAAATCGGTGCTGAAGGTGGTGAGCTTGTTCCAGCCGCGCTCGGGTATGCCGGCAGGCAGTGCCAGCGGCGGAATCGGAAAGCACTCCACTTCTGCCCGCAGGCCATCGGTGTTGTCTGTCAGGCAGACGAAGCGGAAATCCCCTTGCAGATGGCGGCGCACCATGGCATAGAGGCGGTTGATGTACTCGGGGCCATACTTGGTGCCCCATTTCATGCACAGCACCACACGCTGTTGGGGCGTGTGGTGCATGGCGGGCGCGGGTGGTGCCGTCGCAGAAGGAGCGGTTGGCGCAGTCATGAATTGGCTTGTCGTTTTTTGGCGGATACTTTTTTCGGCCGGGCGCGTTTGATTTTGCCGCCGGCCGTGAGCCGTTCGTTGCCCAAAACGCGCAGCATGCGCACTTCGGGGCGTTGGCCGCCGCGCTTGCTGTTTTTGATGACTTTGACGTGACGCGGGCCGGGCATGCGGTCTTCGTCGGGCGTTTTGGTTTTTTCGGGTATGGGGCGCCACAATACCAGCAGCTTGCCAATATGCTGCACGGGCGCGGCATTCAGCTTGGCCGCCATGGATTGGTACCATAGCTCGCGCGCGGCACGGTCGTCGTTGGCGACACGGATTTTGATCAGGCCGTGGGCGGACAAGGCGGCATCCGTTTCGCGCATGACTGCGTCGGTGAGGCCGTCTGCGCCAATCATGACGACGGGGTCCAGATGGTGGGCTTCGGCGCGTTGTGTGCGGCGCTCGGCAGGAGTCAATACAATTTGAGGCATATCAGAAAGCAGCGAGCGAGTTACCCGCAATGAAAATCAAGACCAAAAGCAAAAAAGTCAATAAAGCCTGGCTGAGCGACCATATCAACGATCCCTATGTCAAGCTGGCGCAGAAAGAAGGCTACCGTGCCCGCGCGGCGTACAAGCTCAAAGAGATCGATGAAGCATTGCGCCTAATACGCCCCGGCCACACGGTGGTGGACCTAGGCAGTGCGCCAGGCGCATGGAGCCAGTACGTGCGGCGCAAGCTCGCACCAGAAGGGGCGGCCTCGGGCCAGCTCAATGGCCGCATTATCGCACTGGACATTCTGCCGATGGAGCCGATCGAAGGCGTGGAGTTTTTGCAAGGCGACTTTCGTGAAGAGAACGTATTGCAGCAATTGCAGCAGATGATGCAGGGCAAGAAGGCCGATGTGGTGGTGTCAGACATGGCGCCCAATCTGTCTGGTGTGGAATCGGCCGATTCGGCGCGGGTGGCGCATTTGATTGAGTTGGCGCTGGAGTTTGCACAGCAGCATATGAAGCCCGAGGGGGCCTTGGTGACCAAAGTCTTTCACGGTAGCGGTTACAGCCAGTTGGTCGAGCTGTTCAAGCAATATTTTGTAACAGTCAAGCCTGTCAAACCAAAGGCATCTCGGGATAAATCGTCAGAAACCTTTTTGGTCGGCATGAAGCTGAAGCGCCCGCCAAGCGCGTAACCGCGTGGCGGCAGGGGCTGGAGGTTTGGCCAGAGGAGTTGCCAGCCCTGCTTGAAAAGCCAAGCCTACTTTGTCACGGCGCAGGGTAGGGTATGGGGCGTCAGCCCGGTGGGGATTGCCCCTGGTCTGCACCCTTGTCTTGAAACCCTTAGAATGGCATCCATATACGACAACGGCATGGATCCATGCCTTTTTCTTTCATCCATATCCCATATGCCGGATGCTTGCTGAGCGGAGCGCTTCAACTTGAACAAACAATGGTTTCCTAAAATTGCCGTGTGGCTCGTGGTGTTGATGGTCCTGGTCACGATCTTCAAACACTTTGAAGCGCGCCAGGCAGAAAATGTCACCACGCTGGACTATTCCGAATTCATCGCGCAAGTCAATGATCGCAAGATCAAAAAAGCCACGATTCAAGAAGGGTCTGGACGCAGCGCTGAAATTACCGCCACCACGGTAGATGACAAGTCCGTGCGCACCACGGCTACCAGCATGGACCAGGGCTTGATTGGCGACCTGATCAAGTCGGATGTCAAGTTTGACGTCAAGCCGCGCGAAGAAACCTCTTTGCTGCTAGCCATTCTGATCAACTATGGTCCCATTCTGATCATCATGTTCTTCTTTCTGTACATGATGCGACAAATGCAGGGTGGTGGCAAGGGCGGCGCCTTCAGCTTTGGCAAAAGCAAAGCCCGCATGATGGACGAGAACAACAACCAAACCACCTTCTCCGACGTGGCCGGCGCAGACGAAGCCAAGGAAGAAGTCAAGGAGGTTGTGGACTTTCTGAAAGACCCGCAAAAATTCCAGAAACTGGGCGGGCGCATTCCGCGTGGTTTGTTGCTGGTTGGCCCTCCGGGTACGGGTAAAACCCTGTTGGCCAAGGCCATCGCAGGCGAGGCCAAAGTGCCTTTCTTCAGCATCAGTGGGTCTGACTTTGTGGAAATGTTCGTCGGCGTGGGCGCCTCACGCGTGCGCGACATGTTTGAAAACGCCAAAAAGAACGCCCCTTGCATCATCTTTATCGACGAGATTGACGCCGTAGGTCGCCAGCGTGGCGCCGGTTTGGGCGGCGGCAATGATGAGCGCGAGCAAACCCTGAATCAGATGCTGGTGGAAATGGACGGCTTCGAGACCAATCTGGGCGTGATTGTGGTGGCTGCCACCAACCGTCCCGATATTCTCGACCAGGCTCTGTTGCGCCCCGGCCGTTTTGACCGGCAGGTGTATGTCACCTTGCCCGATATCCGTGGCCGCGAGCAGATTTTGAATGTGCACATGCGCAAAATCCCTGTGGGACAAGATGTCAATGTAGGTGTAATCGCCCGCGGAACACCAGGCATGAGTGGTGCCGATCTGGCCAACTTGTGCAATGAGGCCGCCTTGATGGCGGCGCGTCGTAATGCCCGGCTGGTGGAGATGCAGGACTTTGAAAAAGCCAAAGACAAAATCTTCATGGGGCCGGAGCGTCGCAGCATGGTCATGACCGAAGAGGAAAAACGGGCGACCGCTTACCATGAATCGGGGCACGCCATTGTGGCGGAAATATTGCCGGGCACCGACCCCGTGCACAAGGTCACCATTATGCCGCGCGGCCGTGCCTTGGGTGTGACCTGGCAGTTGCCGGAGCGTGATCGCTACAGCATGTATTACGACCAGATGCTCAATGACATCAGCGTTCTGTTTGGTGGACGCATTGCCGAAGACTTGTTCGTGAAAAAAATATCGACTGGTGCTTCCAACGATTATGAACGTGCCACCAAAATCGCTCGCGATATGGTGACCCGCTACGGCATGAGCGCCGAGATGGGTCCCATGGTCTATGCAGAAAACGAAGGCGAAGTGTTCTTGGGGCGCAGCGTGACCAAAACCACTTCTATCAGCGAAGCGACCCAGCAGAAGGTGGATGTTGAAATCCGCCGCATTCTGGAAGAGCAATACGCTGTTGCCCAGAAAATTCTGGAAGACAACCGCGACAAGATGGAAGCCATGACGGCTGCCCTCATGAAGTGGGAAACCATTGGCCGCGAGCAGGTGGAAGACATTATGGCGGGGCGCGAACCGCAACCGCCCAGCGACTGGACGCCGCAACTGCCGCCGCGCGATGGCAGCAACGGCATGCCGGCAGCCCTGCCGGAGGCGACGGCAACTCCTTCAGCGGGTTGATGGGCACTTCTGCCTGATCAGCCAACAACAAGCGCCACATCCTGTCACCGGGTTGTGGCGTTTTGTTTGGGGCAGGGCGCAACTGATACGGATTTGATTGGAAAGCGCTCTGGATAACAAGGCAAACCATGACACACACACCACAACTCTTCTGGCAGGCAGGCCGTTTCCGGCTGGATTTGCAACGCGCCCACATCATGGGCATTGTGAACGTCACGCCCGACTCGTTTTCAGACGGCGGGCAGCATGCCGACACCTTGAGTGCATTGCGGCATGCAGAATCGCTGGTGTACCAGGGCGCGAGCATTCTGGACATTGGCGGGGAATCGACCCGGCCCGGTGCGCCCGCTGTGCCTGTGGATGAAGAGCTGCGCCGCGTTCTGCCTGTGGTGCAAGAAGCCGTGCGCTTGGGCGTTGCCATTTCGGTCGATACCTACAAGCCTGAAGTGATGCAGGCGGTGCTGGATGCAGGGGCAGACATCATCAACGACATTCAGGCTCTGCGCTGGCGCAGCGGCCCGCAGGGGCTGGATGGCGAGCAGGTGGTTGCCCGGCACGCCCATTGCGGGGTATGCCTGATGCATATGCACCGCGATCCGCAAACCATGCAGCTGCAACCCATGCAGGGCAATGTAGATGAAGTGGTGCAGGCCGTGGCCGATTTTTTGCAGCAAAGAGTGGATGCGCTGGGCAAGCTGGGCGTGGCGCGCGACCGCATGGTGCTGGATCCCGGTGTTGGCTTTGGCAAAACCGTGCCGCAAAACCTGGCGCTGCTCAAATACCAGCAGCGTTTGCAGGCCAGCGGCCACGCGGTGTTGGCAGGCTGGTCGCGCAAATCAGCACTCGGCGCGGTGCTGGAAGCCTTGCCGCCCGGCATTACCGATGTAAGCGGCCGCAGCGATTTGCTGCCGCATGATCGCAGCCTGGCCAGTGTGGCCGCCGTCTTGCTGGCGGTGGAAAAAGGCGCCCGCATTGTGCGCGTGCACGATGTGGCCGCGACCCGTCAGGCGCTGGCTGTGTGGCATGCCATGCAGGCACTGCATGTGGGCGCGGCATAATGGCAGCCTCGTTTTTTTGATAGGCACCAACCATGCAACAAAAATATTTTGGTACCGACGGTATTCGTGGCACGGTGGGGCAGCCACCGCTGACGCCCGACTTTGTTCTGCAACTGGCCAACGCGGTAGGGCGCGTACTCAAAAAAGACCACGATCGGCCTACCGTTCTGATTGGCAAAGACACCCGCATTTCGGGCTATATGTTTGAAAGCGCACTGGAATCGGGTTTTAATGCAGCCGGTGTGGATGTGGTGCTGCTGGGGCCCGTGCCCACACCAGCCGTGGCGTATCTCACGCGGGCGCAGCGCGCCACATTGGGCGTTGTCATCAGCGCCAGTCACAATCCGTTTGCTGACAACGGCATCAAATTTTTCAGTGCGCAAGGCAACAAGCTGCCGGATGCCTGGGAGCTGGCGGTGGAGCAGGCGCTGGCAGAGCCATTGGTTTGCGTGCCATCTGACAAGCTGGGCAAAGCCAGTCGCTTACATGATGCCGCCGGCCGCTATATCGAGTTTTGCAAAAGCACCTTCAGCCCGAGCATGAGCTTGCGCGGTTGCAAGATCGTGGTAGATGCCGCGCATGGCGCTGCGTATCAGATTGCGCCTGCGGTGTTGCATGAACTGGGCGCAGAGGTCATCTCTTTGGGTTGTAGCCCGGACGGCCTCAACATCAACCGCGGGGTAGGCGCTACGCACCCCGAGGCGCTGATGGCTGCCGTGCATACGCACGGTGCCGATTACGGCATCGCGCTGGATGGCGATGCCGACCGCCTGTTGATGGTGGATGGCACAGGCCGCGTATTCAACGGCGATGAGCTGGTGTACCTGCTGGCGCAAGATCGGCTGGCACAAGGCCAGACTGTGCCGGGGGTAGCCGGTACGCTGATGAGTAATATGGGCATAGAGGCCGCACTGGCGCGCCAGAACATTGCGTTGGTGCGGGCCAAGGTAGGCGATCGGCACGTGCTGGAAGCCTTGCAGCAGCGCGACTGGCAAATCGGGGGCGAAAGCTCGGGCCACATTCTGGTGCTGGACAAACACTCCACGGGCGATGGCATCATCAGCGCCCTGCAAGTGTTGCAAGCCGTGGTGCGCAGCGGCAAGAACATGGCAGAAATGCTGGCCGGTGCAGAGCTGTACCCGCAAACCATGATCAATGTGCGCCTGCAAGCCGGCACTAACTGGCAGAATCTGCCGGGGTTGCAAGCCGCAATCGTCGCTGCCGAAGAGGCACTGGGGCAAAGCGGCCGTGTGCTGATTCGCGCCAGTGGTACCGAACCTGTGTTGCGCGTGATGGTAGAAGCGCGTGATGCCCAGCAGGCCAAGCACTGGGCAGAGCAGATTGCGCAGCAAGTGTCGGTTGCCGCATCATGAAAGCCAAGCCGCATGAGCGGAAGAAGGCAGTAGAGTAGGGCACAGTGCCTGAATGCACACGGGACAGCATCGGTCGGTTTTGGTCGAATGCATCATGTGTGAGCGAGCCGCAACCTATGCCAATCATTCTCTTTTATTTTGATTTTTCATCGCCTTGCGCCTACATTGCCTTTCATCAATTGCCGCAAGTGTTGGCGGATTTGGCGTGGCAAATACAGTATCGGCCTGTTCGACAGACGATTTTGTGCAACCAGTCTGAC
>JAGOGU010000078.1 GCA_017996515.1 Allobrachymonas sp. | reverse complement strand
GTAGAGGATGCGCTCCAGCGCGAAACGCACCAGCACCTGATTGAAGTCCACGCCCTGCGCCTTGGCGACGTTGAGCAGGCGGGCGCGCACGGAAGCCGCGACGTTGCTCATTCGACGGCCTCCAGGTAGGGGCGCATCACGTTGGCCACGCGGCAGACCTTCGCATAGCGCCACAGGTCGTCCGCCGTTGCCTGGCGTTTGGCGCGTGCGTCTTTCAGCGCCTCCAGCGCCACGTCCAGGCCGATCTTGTTGCGGTGCTTGAAGCAGTCCACGACCGTCTTTGCCACGCCGTACACCCGCAGCTTCATGCCGTCGCGCAGGTGCTCCTCGACGCCCGCCGTGTAGACGTCGCCGGTCATCTGAACCATCTTGACCGGCGGATAGTCGATCCGGGGCACGTGGCTGCCGCGCGGCATGGCGATCCAGATCTGGCGCGGCAGTTGCGTGGTCAGCTCGTGGAATTGCAGCGCCGTGAGCAGGCAGAACACGGCCTGCGGCACCTTGGTGGCGACGATCGCGAGACTTTCGAATTCCGATCCGTGCGCATCCGGCAGGCGGTACAGGCCACGCCCGACCCTTTCCAGAACGCCAGCGGCGGTCAGGCGCGTCAGGACAACCCGGGGCGCATCGATGGCGTCCAGATCGCTGGCGCGCAGCAACCCCTTCTGGGTGGCCAGATCAAGGACGCGCTGGGTGTGGGTGTCGGCGAGCATGGTGGGAGTATGTTCCGTTTATTCGTTCAATGCAATATCTCGACGAAAAACAGGAACAGTCTCATGCAGCCGTGTTTGGTTCCCATTTTGGAGACCGAACCGCAGACCGTCGCAGCCCGAACCAGCGGGGAAGTGTGCGGGGGCGCTCGTTTTCCCCCGGACTTCCGCATGATGTACAAACATAGTCATGGTATCCCTGCTTCTACAGCAGGGCGTGTGAACGGCGGTCAGGAAGCGCACTTATTCTGCGGCGAGGTGGCGGTTTTTGCCTCAGGGTGGACTGCGCCTGAGGTTTCGGCATTGATCTGCGGCGCGTGCGCAGCTACCACAGATCAACAAGACAGCTCGAACAAGCAATCCGCGAATTTCTAACTCAGGACACTAGGGGTCTCGGGGCGAAGCCCTGAGTTGACTGCGACGGGCGCGAAGCGACCTAGCGGGCGAAATTCTGGATGTAGGGAGCGAAGCGATATACATCTGGCATCCTGTCCACGACATTGACCCTGCACGCACGATGAAATCACGATGAATTTGCGGTCGATTTGAGGTGGTTGCGCGATCGGTGTGCGATGGGTTCACGGTGGTTGCGCGATCGGTGTGCGATGGGTTCACGGTGGTTGCGCGGTCGGTGTGCGATGGGTTCACCATGGATGCGCGGTCGGCGTGCGATGGGTTCGCGGTGGTTGCGCGGTCGGTGTGCGTTGACAGGTCGAAGATGTAGTGCAGGTAAGCGCTGTGCATCGCCTTGTCTTGTTGGCGCCGACTCAAAATTGAGCCACCGTGCCGATTGAACTTTGAGCCAAGGCAAATGGCCATCCGGTCTTTGAGAGGGCGCAAAACCTCATCTATACCCAAGACTGGCCCCCCGCACCATGTGCTGGCCGATGAGCGGGTGCTCATGGCGGGATACCGCGCCTGACGCAGTTTCATGGAGAAAATTTCGAGCATCCAATGAGCACCAACCAACCGGCCCAGCGCCGGTTTTTTTGGGCCTGCAGAAAAGCCTCTCGCTTGTATGAAATAGGTATATACTCAATCGTACAGACCAGGATCAACCATGAGCAAACGAAATGTCTAGGGGGGGGAAGCGCTTGGGAGCTGGACGCAAGCCAGTGCCGAAAGAGCTGAAAAAGGAGCCCATTTCCATCAAGCTGCCCCGTTGGCTGATCGACTGGATGGACACGCAAGAAGAGAGCCGCCCCAAGCTCATCGAAGAAGCGTTGCGACGGCAATACAACATTTTTCCAGCAGGAGAAAGCTATGACCGGGAGTAAATTCGTCGAGGCGGAAGGGTTTGCAAGGTACTGGCAAGACAAGGAAAGCAAGGGCATCTTGGTGCCCGAAGCCGTCCTCAAAGCCGTGCAGGCCGAGGCGAAGGCCAAGGCCCAAGACATGACCGCCCAGGCCGCAACCAAAGAATCCGCCCCCCAGCCCAAGCACGGCGGCCCCCCCTTGCCAAAAATCCGCGTTCATACCGATTGGGACATTTCCGACGCTCTGGCGTACGCACAAAAACTGCTCCAGGGCGTAGCAGCCCCTGTCCTGGTGCCCGCCAAATTCTCTAAAGACCTGCTGACGGCGATTGTGCTGATCAGCGCCTACGAAACCCCGAACGATGGGATGGGCGCTGTGTTTTTTTACCTGGACGACCCGGCATGGGACAGCGCAAAACAAATGTTGCTTTCGATTCGGCACTCGAAAGGCTTTACCCAGAAAGCGGCAGCGACCTGGGTAAGAAGGTTCCAGACTGAGCACCTCAATGCTTTGTTGGAAGGCTCAGAGCAGGAGCTGACGAAAGTGGTGCAGGCCGCAAAACGGCATTGGTCAACGGCGCTCTCCATGGCGCTGGCGACCCCCCAAAAAACGGTCGGCAGAAAGAAACCGAGGCCCGAGCCAGCGCCTGCCCGTGTCGTTCAGGTTTTTGGCCCAGATAACACCGAAAAGGCAGCCGAAACCCTCCGCGAAATGTCCTCCGAGAAACGGACCGCAGGGGCGCGCATTCTTGAGCAAGCCCGCGCCGGGGATGGTTGCCGCACCTTGCCCGACGCACGCGAAGCGAGCAAGAATCTGGAGGACAAGAAACTCCATTTCGAGAACCTGCAACAGCCCATCGAGCGCCTGCAAACCGACCTCGTTTTGGCTCAGGCCATGCCCGCGCAGGAATTCCGGATCGCGCCCATTTTGCTGCTGGGCGAGCCCGGCATCGGCAAAACGTACCTGGCTGGCCAACTGGCCCAGGCGCTGGGCGTGCCATCGGAAAAAATCAGCGCAGGCGGGGCACAGGGCGCTTTCCAGCTCTCGGGTTCGCACAGCACATGGACGAGCGCAAAGCCCGGCGCTGTTGTCACCCTGCTGGCCCAATCCGCCAGCGCCTCGCCGGTCCTGGTCGTCGATGAGGTGGACAAAATCCATGAGGACAAACACGCCTTTTTGCCGGTGCTGCTGGACTTGCTGGATGCGGGCACGGCCCAGCGGTTTCGAGACGAATACTTTGAGATGGAATTCGACGCCAGTCGCATCGTTGTCGTGCTGACCGCCAACAGCATCGACAAGGTGCCTCCGCCGCTGCTGTCGCGGGTCGAGGTGTTCAACGTCCCCGCCCCGGAACCTGCGCAGCGCCTGCGCATCATGCAAAAAATCATGGCCGACCTGTCGGAGAAAACCGGCCACGCCATCGCCTTCGCCCCCGAAGCTGCCGAGCGCCTGGCCGACCGGATGGACGTTGATTTGCGCCAACTTGAACGCATGGTCAGGGCCGCATTCGCCATGGCATTGCAGGCCGGGGACAAAGTGGCCCGCCTCAAGACCCCTGGCGCCATCGGCCCCGTTGGGTTCAGTCTGAGAGACTGGGCGCCGCAGCAGGGGCAACCCTGCTGAGGCTGGAAGGAATGCACGCTCCTGGCAGCGCTGGCCGCGATGGGAAAAGAGCTTCGCATAGGGGATGCGCGCGGCGATTTTGAGGATAGAGCCAATAGGCAGTTATGTTTAGCTGGCGCCACATGGTCATTAAAAGAGATTGCATTTTTCATTAAAGAATTGCACAATAATGCCAAGACTTTACGGCGAAAAAACCATGACCACTTCCAACACTATCGACACAGCCATGGCGAAGCGCATGGCCGATGCATCCGCTATCCGGGGTGCATCCATCATCGGCCAGCCAGGCGGCTGGTCGGTGGTTCTTAAACTGGGCTTGCATGAGCGCCCCTTGGGCGCCCAGCGCACCGACAAACCGCGCACCTGGCGCAGCCTCGACCGGGCCGTGGCATACGTTAAGGACGAGCTGCACATTGTCCGTTTCGAGCTGCTGGACGCCACCAACCATTCCGAGGGGCCACCCGTGGCCGGTGGCTCACCCATGGCCGCAGCCGAGCGGCTGCGCAACGCGCACAAAGCCGCCGCCTACGACAAATGGTTTCGCGCAGAAGTGGAGCAAGGCATTAAAGAAGCCGACGACCCAAACACCAATTGGGTCTCCAACGAGGCAGTTAAAGCCGCCAGTGCCGAGCGCAAGGCTGCATGGGCCAAGAAAGCGCAGGCAGCGGCTTGAAAATCGAATGGCTCCCGCTGGCCAGCGCCAATCGATTCGAGCAACTGGACTACATCGCCCAAGACAACCCGTTGGCCGCTATCGACCAGGATGAGCGCATCGAGCACCAGATAGACATGCTGTTGCAGCACCCTCAAATGGGGCGCCCAGGACGCAAGAAAGGCACCCGCGAACTGGTAATTAGCCGGACGCCGTTTGTTGTTGTTTATCGGGCCAAAGGCCCGCGCATCGAGATCATTCGGCTGCTGCACGGTGCGCAGCAATGGCCATGAGGCAAAAGCGGCCCTGCCAGATGGTTTCAGCGCCTGGCAGAGCCTAGCCAAATCCAACCCTCCCTACTCGGGAGGGAGAAACAGCCGGTTTATCCAGACAGGAAAGCAGGGCAGCAAAAGGCAAAACAGCCGTACCGCTTCGCTACATGCCGCAAGCGGCATCAACATCCAGGCCCGGCAAAGTGCTAAGAACGCGCCCAAACGGCCCTCCAGCAGCCTTTGAGACGCAGCCCAAGGGCTAGGGTGCGGCACTGCCTAAAAACACGCTCAAGGCCCGCAAAACGCGCCGACCCCCCAAAACCTCCAAAAATCCATGGATTGAGGAAGCTCCCGGCCAGGCGCCCGCGCATGAAATGCTTGCATGAAGACTTCATTTCATTAGAATGATGTCATTGACGTTTGTGAAGGATATGAAATCATGGCGGTCGTTACTGTTAGAAATCTTCCCGACGAGGTGCATCGGGCTATCCGAATCCAAGCCGCTCACCACGGACGCAGCACTGAGGCCGAAATCCGCGACATCCTGGAGCGGGCAGCGAAGCCCGAGGGGCGCGTGAAGCTTGGTTCGTTGCTGGCTTCCATCGCCCGCGAGGCGGGCGGCCTGACCGATGAAGAACACGCCCTGTTTGAAAGCGCGCGTATCAAGTCCCCGGCCCGTGCGGTGAGCTTCGAATGATCCTGCTCGATACAAACGTGATTTCGGAGACGCAGCGCAAGGAGCCCAATGCCCGCGTCCTAAACTGGATCGACGAGCAAGCGCTGGAGACGCTCTACCTGTCCGCGATCACGGTAGCCGAACTGCGTGCGGGTATCGCGCTAATGCCAGAAGGGAAGCGCCGTGCCAGCCTCAATGAGAGCCTGGAAAAGCGCCTGCTGCCGATGTTTGCGAATCGGGTGCTGTCGTTCGATATGGCTTGTACGACGGCCTACGCCGAGCTGCTGGCCAAGTCCCGTGCTGCTGGCTTGGCGGTCGAAACGGCCGACGCCTTTATTGCGGCCGTCGCACTTGCCAACGGCTTCACTGTGGCTACCCGCGACACCAGCCCTTTTGAGGCCGCAGGCGTCCCCACAATTGACCCATGGAATGGTTTTTAAAAGCGGCCCTGTCATTTCTGGCCATCCAGATTGCCCGAGCTGCTTGCATCCGCCCTCGTTTTGTAGCAACATAACTACATATTAACGTACTAGAGGCGCCGTCATGACCATTACGACCTTATCAAGCCGCGAGTTCAATCAGGGGGCAAGCGAGGCAAAACGGGCCGCAAACAATGGGCCGGTGTTCATAACAGACCGGGGCAAGCCTGCACATGTACTTTTGAGCTTTGACGACTACCAGCGGCTCACAAAGCAGCGGCGCAACATTGCCGATGCGCTGTCCATGCCGGGTATCGCCGACATTGAGTTTGAGCCGCCGCGTGCGACTATCCAGTCCTGCCAGGTCGATTTCTCATGATGTTCGTTCTCGATACCAACGTGGTGTCCGAGCTGCGCAAGGTGCGGCTTGGCAAAGCCGATGCGAACGTGGCGACATGGACGGAAAGCGTGGATGCCGCTGATCTCTTTGTGTCGGCCATCACGATCTTGGAGCTTGAGCTTGGCGTTCTGTCGATTGAGCGCAAGGACGCCGCACAAGGGGCCATGCTGCGCGCATGGCTGGAACAGCACGTACTGCCCGAGTTCTCTGGCCGCACGCTGCCTGTCGACACTGCCGTGGCGCAACGCTGCGCCCGGTTGCATGTACCCGACAAGCGCGGTGAGCGCGATGCACTCATCGCGGCAACGGCCCTTGTGCATGGCATGACGGTGGTGACGCGCAACGTGGCGGATTTCGAGCCCACGGGCGTAAAAATCCTCAATCCTTGGGAGGCGGTGCAATGATGAACAACATTATTGCCCACCACGCAGCGTAGCCGCCGAATTTTTCTGAACGCTGTGAGCACCAGGGATGTCCTGAACAACTCGGATATGCGGGTGCTACAGGGCTGATGTTTTTCAGATGACCCAATCGCGCCGTTTTGCCCGCGTCTTCGCGCCATTCTTGGCACCCTTTCGGGCTATTTGCGCCGCTTTTGCGGCCCCATGCCTGTTTGCAGGCGCACCATCCCTTGGCCGCCAGCAACTGGTGACGCACCATCCACAGGTTTGACAGCGTGGGTAGCCACCTTCGTAGCCCGCTGCCTTGATCTGCGTGAACAAGGCCTTGGCCGTGCGCCGCTCCTTCTTGGGCCGCTTGGCATCGGCCTTCAAGGCTTGCTTGAGCTCCGCCTCGTGCGCCGACAG
>JAGOGU010000077.1 GCA_017996515.1 Allobrachymonas sp. | reverse complement strand
CGGTTTTCCGCGCACCATCGCACAGGCCGATGCCTTGAAAGATGCGGGCGTCAATCTTGATCACGTGCTGGAAATCGACGTACCGTTCGATGCCATCATCGAGCGCATCAGTGGCCGCCGCTGCCATTTGTCCAGCGGCCGCACGTACCACATCAAATTCAACCCGCCCAAGGTTGAGGGTAAAGATGACGTAACGGGCGAGGCCCTCATCCACCGCGACGACGACAAGGAAGAAACCGTCAAAAAACGCCTGGAGGTGTACAGCCAGCAAACCCGCCCGTTGGTGGACTACTACCGCAACTGGGCCGCGCAAGAACCAATTGCAGCACCCAAATACAGTGTCATCAGCGGCATGGGCAGCGTAGAAGAAATCACTGCGCGCGCCTTGCAGGCGCTAGGGGCTTGATTGTTGCTCATTGCTCTGGTGCGCTGGTTGGAAAAACGGCTGTGTGACATGCGGTCTGGGCTCTAATCAGCACTAGAATGGCCGGGCTTTGGGCAATCCTTTCATCAACCGTTCATTTCAATCAATTAATCATGAAGCTGTATGTAGATTCCGACTTCCTCTCGCCTTGGGCCATGTATGTGTACGTTACCTTGCGCGAAAAGAACAAGGCGTATTTCGAGGTGATTCCTGTCGATCTGTCCAAGGGCGAGCACAAGCAGGGCGAGTTTGCCGAGCAGTCGCTGACGCAGCGCGTGCCCATGTATGAGGAAGACGGTTTTGCGCTGACCGAGTCGGCCGCCATTCTGGAGTATTTGGAAGAAAAACACGATGCCCGCCAGGCCTACCCGCTGGATCGTGAAGAGCGCGCCCGCGCTCGCCAGTTGCAGGGCTGGTTCCGCAGCGATTTGCAGGCTCTGCGCAAAGAGCGCCCCACAACCGGCGTTTTTTACAAAAACCAGCCCAAGCCCGCGCCGCTGTCGCCCGAGGCGCAGGCCGACGCCGATCAGCTGATTGCTGTCGCCAACAAATTGCTGGCGCACGGTAATAAATTCCTGTTTGGCGATCAGTGGAGCATTCTGGATGTGGAGCTTTCGCTGATGCTGGAGCGTTTGATCAAAGCGGGCGACCCTGTGCCCGAAAACCTGGTGCAGTACGCCAACTTCCAGTGGCAGCGCCCCAGCGTGCAATGGTGGGCAACGCAAAAGCGCCAGCCGCTGCAAGCCTGAGCGAACGGGCGGCAAGCGTCTGTACCGCCAAGCGCATACAGCGCAAAAGCCATCAAGCGCACCGTTAAGGTGCGCTTTTTTGTGCCGGCTGTTACATGGGTGCCGCGTCAGGTGGCGGCTCGTGCAGGGCGGTGGCCACGCGCGTTTGGCCATTTTCCAGCGTTGCCACGGTGCGCCAGCGGATGCCGTCTTCCAGCTCGGCCTTGACGCGACGCGAGCCGTGGGGTTTGCTGATTTCGATATTGGCGCAAACCAGTAGCCCGCCATGCCGCAGCAGGCCGTGCAGTTGGCGCACCAAGGCCAGAGCGGGGGCGTGGCCATCAAAAAAAATCAGATCCAGGCTGTAGGGCGGAAAGTTGAGCGCTTGTAGTACGGGCAGAAAAGAGCCTTCGCGCACATGCACGCGCTGCTCCAGCCCGCATGCAGCAATGTGCTGGCGCGCCAGCGCGGTGTGCTCGGCATCGCCTTCGAGGGTATCGACTTGCGCCCGGGGGCTGGCACAAGCCATCAGGCAGGCGGTGTAGCCCAGGCCGGTGCCCAGTTCCAGAATGCGCTGGGGTTGGTGCTGCGCCAGCAATTGCCACAGGCCGGGGCCGTCGTCGAATACGTGGGCGCTGCAACCGTGCGCTTGCTGGTGCAGGCGTGTGGTTTCTTGCAGGGTATTTAAAAAGGCAGGTAATGAAGATGCGGGTGATTGCATGGGGCGATTGTCGCAGCAAGCGCATCAGCAACGCATGCTGGCTTTGGTGCAGGCCGTGCGCTGATCGTTGCGCGGCAGGCTCGATAGAATGAGCCATTCCTGTGTGCTGCTGTGCTTGCCATGTGCCGTGTGTAGCCTGCGCGGCGGTTAGAACAATGGCTGCCAATGCTTGTGTTCGTGGCTGCATGTGTAGAAATTCCGTTTTTCAGTGATCTGTTTCATGACTCCGAATCGCCCCGCTTTTCTTGATATTCCTCCTTTGCAATCGGCTCATGGCACCGTGCAGCTTCCTGGCTCCAAAAGCATCAGCAACCGTGTGCTGCTGCTGGCGGGCTTGTGCAGTGGTACCACAACGCTTGCGGGCGTGCTCGATTCCGACGACACCCGCGTGATGCTGGCTGCCTTGCAAAAAATCGGTTGTGAGCTGGAGCGGCACGACATCAGCACCGTGACGATTACCGGCATCGGCGCGCAGTTGCCGCCGGGCGTGGCGCAGCAAAGCGATGCGCCGCTGGAGCTTTTTCTGGGCAATGCGGGCACGGCCATGCGCCCTTTGACGGCGGCGCTGGCCATGCTGGGCGGACATTTTTTGCTGACCGGCGTGCCGCGCATGTACGAGCGGCCGATTGGCGATCTGGTAGACGGATTGGCGCAACTGGGCTGTGATGTGCAGTATGCCGGCCATGCAGGCTACCCGCCTCTGCGCATTGCGCCACGGCGGATGCAACCGAACCCCGAAGCGCAAACTATCAACGTGCGCGGCGATGTATCCAGCCAGTTTTTGACGGCGCTGCTGCTGGCCGCACCGCTGGCGGGGCATGCGCTGACCATCCAGGTAGAAGGCGAGTTGATCTCCAAACCCTATATCGACATCACGCTCAAGCTGATGCAACGCTTTGGCGTTGCCGTGCAGCGCGATGATGAAACGGGCTGGCAACGCTTCACCATTGCTGTGGGCGCACGCTACCAAAGTCCGGACACGCTGCATGTGGAGGCAGATGCCTCGTCGGCCAGCTACTTCATTGCGCTGGGCGCGCTGGCGGCAGATGCGGCGCAGGGGCACTGCGTCACGGTGCAGGGCGTGGGGGCGGAATCCATCCAGGGCGATATCCGTTTTATCGAAGCGGCGGGCCAAATGGGCGCGCACATCACCAGCACGGCTGACAGCATCCGCATTCAGCGGGGCGCCTGGCCGCTGCGCGCCATGGATCTGGATTGCAACCACATTCCCGATGCGGCCATGACGCTGGCGGTGATGGCGCTGTATGCCGATGGCCCCAGCACCCTGCGCAATATTGCCAGCTGGCGCGTGAAAGAAACCGACCGCATCGCCGCCATGGCGACCGAGCTGCGCAAGCTGGGCGCAACCGTGGAAGAAGGCGCCGACTGGATCCGCATCACGCCGCCTGCTTCGACAGAAAACTGGCGCGCGGCCAGTGTGCACACGTACGACGACCACCGCATGGCCATGTGCTTGTCACTGGCAGCCTTCAATGCGGCGCAGGTGCCCGTGCGCATCGAAGACCCGGCCTGCGTGGGCAAGACCTTTCCTGCCTATTTCCAGGAGTTTTTCCGCGTGTGTCAGACAGATGCCGCGCACATTCCCGTTATCTGTATCGACGGCCCCAGCGCCAGCGGAAAAGGCACACTGGCCGCGGCGCTTGCCCGGCAGTTGGGCTACCACTGGCTGGACTCGGGCGCGCTGTATCGCATCACGGCTTTGGCGGCGCAGCGCGCCGGGCTGGCCTTGGAGCTGCACAACGAAATGGCCATCGCGGTGCTGGCGGCAACCTTGCCTGTGCGTTTTGATACGGATGAGCAGGGTGAGCAGCAAGTGTGGCTTGGGAGCGACAATGTCAGCGCAGACATCCGCACCGCGCAAGCGGGCGTGGATGCTTCCAAAGTATCGGTCTTGCCTGAAGTGCGCCGGGCGCTGCTGGCCTTGCAGCAAGGGTTTCGCCGCTTGCCGGGGCTGGTGGCCGACGGGCGCGACATGGGAACAGTGGTGTTTGCCCAGGCACCCTTGAAGGTGTTTTTGACGGCCAACGCCGAAGAGCGGGCGCAAAGACGCTATAAGCAACTGATTTCTCAAGGATTTTCTGCTAATATGGATGACTTGCGCGCCGACTTGCAGGCGCGTGATGCGCGCGACCGCAATCGCAGCATCGCGCCCTTGCAGCCAGCGCCGGATGCCATGCTGCTGGATAACTCTGCAATGGATATAGCCGCCTCGGTGCGGCAGGTGTTGCAGTGGTGGCAAGGCAAACAGCCGTTTGCTGCGCATGAATAGTCATCGATTGCTTCATTGATTGTTTTTGCGCGTCCAAACGGCATCGTCCCATCCGTTCGCTCTTACCGCAGCCAGCCCATGCTTGCCGCCGCACGGGGGCTTCGGGTGGATTTTGTGTTTTGCAAACCCTTGTGGCTGTGGCCACATCAACCCCTGTTTCCGACAGCAGTGCTGCAATGGTGCAGCCTCATTCCCGGGAGCAGACAGGAAATTTCATGTCCGAATCTTTTGCCGCCCTGTTTGAAGAATCCCTGAAACGCGCCGAAATGCGCGCCGGTGAAGTCATCACCGCCGAAGTCGTGCGTGTCGAGCACAGCCACGTCGTGGTCAATGCCGGCCTCAAGTCCGAAGCCTATGTGCCGATCGAAGAATTCAAAAACGATCAGGGCGAAGTTGAAGTCCAAGCTGGTGACTTCGTTTCTGTAGCCATCACCAGCGCCGAAAATGGCTTTGGCGAAACCATCCTCTCGCGCGACACCGCCAAGCGCCTGGCTTCCTGGTTGAGCCTGGAAAAAGCGCTGGAATCTGGCGAGTTCGTCAACGGCACCACCGCTGGCAAAGTCAAAGGCGGCCTGACCGTGCTGGTCAATGGCATCCGCGCCTTCCTGCCCGGTTCGCTGATCGACTCCCGTCCCGTCAAGGACCTGACTCCTTACGAAAACAAAACCATGGAGTTCAAGGTCATCAAACTCGACCGCAAACGCAACAACGTGGTACTGAGCCGCCGTGCTGTACTGGAAGCCAGCATGGGTGAAGAGCGTGAGAAGCTGCTGGCCACCCTGAAAGAGGGATCTGTGGTTACTGGTGTGGTCAAAAACATCACCGAATACGGTGCTTTCGTGGATCTGGGCGGTATCGACGGCCTGCTGCACATCACCGACATGGCGTGGCGCCGTGTGCGTCACCCCTCCGAGGTGGTGCATGCAGGCCAAGAGCTGACAGCCAAAGTGTTGAAGTTTGATGCCGAGAAGAACCGCGTTTCGCTGGGTCTGAAACAATTGGGCGAAGACCCATGGATGGGCGTGGCACGCCGCTATCCGGCACAAACTCGTCTGTTTGGTAAAGTGACCAATATCGCCGACTACGGTGCATTCGTTGAGCTGGAGCCAGGCATCGAAGGCTTGGTGCACGTCTCCGAAATGGACTGGACCAACAAGAACGCTGCACCGAGCAAAATGGTGTCTCTGGGCGACGAAGTCGAAGTCATGGTTTTGGAAATCGACGAAGACAAACGCCGCATCAGCTTGGGCATGAAACAATGCAAGGCCAATCCCTGGCAAGAATTTGCCGCTGCCACCAACCGCGGCGACAAGGTCAAAGGCCCGATCAAGTCGATTACCGATTTCGGTATCTTCGTTGGTCTGGCTGCCGGTATAGACGGCCTGGTGCACTTGTCTGACCTGTCTTGGAACGAACCCGGCGAAGCCGCCGTGCGCAACTACAAGAAAGGCCAGGAAGTGGAAGCCATTGTTCTGGGCGTGGACGTGGAACGCGAACGCATCAGCCTGGGCATCAAACAGCTGGATGCCGATCCCTTCACCACCTTTGTTTCGATCAATGACAAAGGCGCTGTGGTGACTGGCAAGGTCAAGACGGTGGATGCCAAAGGCGCTGAAATCGAGCTGGGCGAAGACGTGTTGGGCTATCTGCGTGCGAGCGAAATCAGCCGCGACCGCGTGGAAGATGCCAGCACCGTGCTGAAAGAAGGCGATGAGGTGACGGCAGTCATCACCAACATCGACCGCAAGGCGCGCAATATCCAGTTGTCTGTCAAAGCCAAGGATGCAGTGGACCAGCAACAGGCGCTGGAAAGCATCAACCAAGGCGCAGGCAGCAGCAGCGCCGGTACCACCAGCCTGGGGGCTTTGCTGCGCGCCAAGCTGGATAACGACGAAAAAGCCTGATAACGGCAGGCCCATGCTTCAGGCGCAGCCTATAAGGGCTGCGCCTTGTTCACTGGGTATGTGCCATTACGCATGGCATCAGGAGGTTCCATGACCCGATCCGATTTGGTGGAAGCGCTGGCGGCGCAGTTCCATCAGCTCCCTTCCCGGGATGCCGAGATGGTTGTCAAGACCATTCTCGACAGCATGGCTGATGCGTTGGCTCATGGTCATCGTATCGAGATACGTGGCTTTGGCAGTTTTACCATCAGTCACCGTCCGGCACGTACAGGGCGCAATCCGCGCAGTGGCGAGGCCGTGCATATTCCTGAAAAACGCGTTCCGCACTTCAAGCCAGGCAAGGCTTTGCGCGAAGCGGTAGACAATGTGCAGGCATCGGCTGCAATTGCGGCAGATCCAGGCTCTGCCGGATCTGCGCCCCTATAATGCGCACAGATACTGGCCGGCGCATGCGCCGCATCGAATGTACGGTTGAAAAAAGCGCATGAAAACATTTTTCTGGCTGCTGTTGAAGGCAGCCATTTTTTTTCTGCTATTTGCCTTTGCCATTGGCAATCGGCATGAGGCGATGCTGTATTTTTTACCCGGGCAGGCCATCACCGTGCCGATGGTGGTGATTGTTCTGGCATGTTTTACGCTGGGCGTATGTTCAGGTATTTTGGTGATGGTGCCACGTTGGTGGCGCTTGCGCCGAGCGACACAGCAGGCCGAGCAGCATGCGGCGGCTTCTGCCGCTGCTGACGAGGCGCAGCTG
>JAGOGU010000076.1 GCA_017996515.1 Allobrachymonas sp. | reverse complement strand
CCGCCCCCACCAGCGCCTGCGGCAACACATGGGGCAGCACGTGCCGGGCAGCCACCTGCCAGCCGCTGCGCCCCAGCAGGCGCGACACCTGCACATAGTCTGCCGACAGCACCTGCCGCACTTCGGCACGCACCAGCCGCGCCAGCCCCGGCCAGTGCGACACGCACACGGCGATGATGACGCCCTTGGTACCGCCGCCCAAAGCGAATGAAATCATGATGACCAGCACCAGATGCGGCAAGGCCATGGTCAAGTCAATCAGCACGCCAATGGCCATGTCCAGCCATTTGCTCAAGGCCGACAACACGCCCAGCGCAATGGCAATAAGGGTTGCGCCGATAGAGGCGAGCATGCCCACGCGCATGCTCACGGCCAGCCCCTTGATGGTACGGGTGAGCATATCGCGCCCCAAAGTATCGGTACCAAAGGGGTGCGCCCAGGAAGGCGGCTGGATGCGGGCATCCAACTGCGTGCCCAAGCCGCTATCGGGCAGCAGCGCCGCCGCAATCAAAATGGCGATCAGCACCAGCAGCGCCAGCCCTGCGGCCAGCAAAGTGACCAATCGCGAGCTGAACAGCGGAAAGCCGCTGCGCTGCGTCCCTGTGGCGGGCAGGCCCCCGTTGGGCAAAAATGTATCAGTGCCCATGGTGGTGCATCTCCAAACGGTCCAGGCGCGGATCGACCCAACGCGCCAGCATATCGGCCAGGGTATTGCCGGCAAACACGAACATGGCGGCAAACAACGAAATGCCCAGCAGCAACGCCGCATCGCCGCGCGTACCGGCCTCTACCGTGGCCTGCCCCAGGCCGGGGTACGAAAACACCGTTTCCGCCAGCACCGAGCCACCAAACAGTTCGCCCGCATGCGCAAAGTGCAGGGTCAGCGCGGGCAAAGCGCCGTTGCGCAGGCCATGCCGCCACGCGCGTGCCCATTTGCTCAAGCCCTGCGCCTGTGCCAGTACGGCGTAATCGCTTTGCATCACTTCACGCACCTTGTCGCGCGTGTGCAGGGTCACCTGCGCAATGCCCAGCATCGACAACGTCACAACCGGCAGCATCAAGTGGTGCATGCGTTGCCCAACACTCACCTCTTCCGGCAAATAGCCGGGCGGCGCGGCACAACAAACCGGCGCCCAGCCCAGCTGCACCGCAAATAGCAAAAGCAGCACAATCGCCACCCAGAACGTGGGGGCCGAAGCCAGCACCATGGCATAGCCGCGAATGATTCTGTCAATCAGGCTGCCTTCAAGCGCGCCTGCCAGCAACCCCAGGCCAAAGCCCATGATGCCGGCAAGCCCCCATGCCAGCGCCATCAGCATGAGCGAGTTGCTGAAACGCTCGGCAATGACCTTGGAAACCGGCGCGTCATACACCATGGAGCGCCCCAGATCGCCCTGCACCGCATTGCCCGCCCATTTGGCAAAGCGCACGGGCGCGGGATCGTTCAGCCCCCATTTCGCGGCGATGCGCTCGCGCTGCTCGGGGCTGAGGCGCATGACTTCGGCCTTGAACAGCGCCGCCACCGGATCCACCGGCGAGGCCGCCACCAAGGTAAACGACGCCACGGCCACCAGCACCATCAACATCACAAAGCGCCGCAACCGGTTCCAGAAAAAACGCGGCCACGAATAGCCCCGCACGTGGACGTGGCTGTGCGTCAGCCCGTCGTCGTGCACGTGCTCGTGGGTGTGATGCACAACGGGCGTGAGCTGCGCCACCTCGGCCTGCGGGTGCACGTGGGCATGCGCCAAGCCGTGGTCATGGTCCCCTTGGTGGATATGCGCATGATCCGGGCGCGGGCCACCGTGCGCCTGTTCCCCCTCATGCTCATGACCATGCGAATCGCCATGCGGCGCATCGGCTGCATGGCGATGGGGATGGCGCTGTTCGTCGCCAGTTACTGGCATGTCCACTTCCAGTCTTGCATGTTCCAGGTGATCGGATACCCGTGGCCATGCGGTTCAATCTGGCGCGGGCCAATATCCAAACATTTATCCACGAAGTAGATGTGCTGCAAATTGACCAGCCATGCCCAGGCGGCATCGCCTTTCATGCCAAAGCCGGTTTTGCCGTCCCAGGCGGCGTTTTTCCAGTGCGGCAAAGAGGCTTCCAGGCTGTTGGAGGCTTGCGCCGCTTCCATGTGTGTGTCGGCTGTGGCGTTTTTGTAGAAGCCGGTGTTGTAAAACTCCACGCCCGAGAATTTGGCAGCGTACACGCGGTACAGATCCACCGGGTCGTGCGAACCCCAGCCCATCAGTACAGGCGTGCTGTGCATGTCGCGCTCAATCTCGTCCCAGCTTTTGCCCGACACGTTGATCTGAATGCCCAGCGGCTTGAGCATATCGGCCACGGCCACGGACAGCGCCTGGCGGGTGTTGTCGTGCGCGGGGTAGAGCAAGGTAAATTGCGCGGGCTTGCCGTTTTTCTCGCGCACGCCGTTGGCGCCCATTTTCCAGCCAGCGGCATCCAGCATGGCCTTGGCGCCTTCCATGTCGTTGTCGGGCAGGCGCTGCTCGGGGTTGTCCCAAGGCAGGCCATCGGCAATGCCCCAGGCAGGCGTGCCATAGCCGCCCAGCACACCTTCGGTCAGTTTTTTGCGATCCACCGCGATATTGATGGCCTTGCGGATGGCGATATCGGCGGTGACGTCGTTGCCAATCGCGAGGCCGGATTCGGTTTTTTTACCCGATGGCTCTGTCGGAAACGCGATGCCGCGGTTGTCCACAGAATCCACTGCCAGCAGCTGCATTTTTTCGGGCACATTGCCTGCCGTAGCGGGCGTGACCACGGCCATGTTCACCTGGCCTGCGCGCGCGGCGGCCACGGTAGCATCTTCGGCGGTGTAGAGGAAGGTCACGCGCTCGAATTCAGACTTGTTGCCGTAGTAGTCGGGGTTGGGCTCCACCATCATCTGCTGGCCTTTGTTCCACGAGATGAATTTGAACGGCCCCGAGCCGATGGGGTTTTCGGCATAGCTGTCTTTGTTGTAGGCATGCTTGGGCACGATGCCCAGCGTTGCCAGCGTGTTCACGAACGTGATGTGCGGCTTTTTGAGTGTGATTTGCACCGTGGTGGGATTGACGGCCTGGATGCTTGCAAACTCACCCATATCCACCGTGCCCGCTGCCTTGGCGCCCTGCTCGTAGGTAAAGACCACATCGTCAGCCGTCAGCGGCTGGCCGTCGGAGAATTTCACGCCGTCACGGATGGTGATCGTCCAGGTTTTGCCGTCTTGCGACAGCTCCCACTTGGTGGCCAGATCGCCTTGCAGATGGAGCTGCGCATCGCGCTTGAGCAAGGTGGATTGGAACAGTGGGTTGCCATATTGGCCCCAGCCCTTGATGGGGTCAAAGCCCTGATCCGGCTCGCCCCGAATCGCCAACACCAGGCGCTTGGCCGTAGCTGCGCTGGCGGCCGGTGCAGATGAAGCCCCTTGAGGCGCCGACGCATCGGTTTTGGCAGGAGCGGATTGCTGCGAGCAGGCAGCCAAGGTCAGCAAAGAACCGGCAAAAGCCGCCGCACAGGCTTTTGCAGGCAAAGAGGGAGCAAAGTTGACTTTCATGAGAAGGTTTCTCCGTTTTTATGAAATATGAGTATGCTATCACAAATTCATATATCTTCATACAATTTGTCACTTTTCGCGCCCTGTTTTGCCCCTTGCTCAACCGCCGCGCCATCCAAACCTGTCGGCGCTCGCTTCGCCCGAGGCGGAATGAAGCATCATCAACCAGCACGCATGCACGCCATTTGCATGCGCATACTTCGCGGCACAGGCGCAAACTGGCTATCGGCTTGACTGCCTAACCGCCACCGCAGCCAGCTTGCAGGCTGAAAAGGCGATTGCCGCGACATGAACGGCTCCAGCAAGAAACGGATCCATTAACGCGCGCGGCCATTTGACAGGCATCAATTGCACGTCCACTTCCAGTCCTGCACGTTCCAGGTAATGGGGTAGCCGTGGCCGTGCGGCTCGAGCTGGCGGGGACCAATGTCCAGGCATTTATCGACAAAGTACACGTGGTCGAGATTGACCAGCCAAGCCCAAGGCGCATCGCCCTTCATACCCAGGCCGGTTTGGCCGTCCCATTGTGCCTTTTTCCAATGCGGCAAGGATTCATCGAAGCTGCCGGCGCGCTCTGCCGCGCTCAAGTGCGCATCCACTTTGGCGTTGTTGTAAAAGCCCGCGTTGTAGCTGCCCCTGCCCGCCTGGCTGCTGGCATACAGATTGAACATTTCGATCGGGCTGTGTTGGCCCCAGCCGTACAGCACCGCGCTGGTGTGCTTGAGGCGCTTGACCTCTTCCCGTGTTTTGCCCGATACCTCGAACACGATGCCCAGCGGCTTGACCATATCGGCTACGGCCAGCGCCAGCGCCTGGCGGGTGCTGTCGTTCGAGAAATACAGCAAGGGAATGCGCGCTTCCACGCCATTTTTTTCGAGTACGCCGCTGGCATTCAGCTTCCAGCCCGCTTGTTGCAGCAGTTTTTTCGCGCCTTCCATATCGCCATCGCTCAGGCGGTGCTCGGGGTTGTCCCAAGGCAAGCCGTCGGCCACACCCCAGGCGGGCACACCGTGGCCGCCCAGCACGCCATCTACCAACTGCTGGCGGTTGATTGCCATATTGACTGCCTTGCGAATGGCCACGTCCGCCGTGACGGTGTTGCCCAAGTCCAGCCCTTCTTCGGTTTTTTTGCCTTGCGCGGGCACGGTCGGGAACATGATGCCGCGGTTATCCACCGTTTTGACCGACACTTTGATCATTTTCTCGGGCACGTCGTTCGATACCGCTGGCGCAACACTGGCAACGTGCAACTGCCCAGCCTTGGCGGCGGCCACAGTGGCATCATCCTGTGTGAACAGGAAGGTGATGCGCTCAAACTCAGGTTTTTTGCCATAGTAATGGGGGTTAGGCTCCACAATCAGCTGCTGCCCCTTGCTCCACGACACGAATTTGAAAGGACCCGAACCTACCGGCGCCTCGCCATACCCATCGGCATAGGCATGCTTGGGCACAATGCCCAGCGTTGCCAACAGATGCGTGAACGTCACTTGCGGCTTGTGCAGCGTGATTTCCACCGTGGTGGGGTTCAGCGCTTTGGCGCTGGCCATATTGGTCAAATCCACGGTCGAATCGGCTTTTTTCGCCGTATCGAACGTGAAAGCCACGTCCTCTGCCGTGAGCGGCTGGCCATCGGCAAATTTGGCATCGTCGCGGATGGTTACTGTCCAAGTTTTGCCGTCTTTGGATAGCCCCCACTGCGTAGCCAGATCGCCCTCCAGACGCAGATCCGCATCCCGCTTGATCAGCGTGGACTGGAACAGGGGATTGCCGTATTCGCCCCAGCCTTTGATGGGGTCAAAGCCCTGCTCCGGCTCGCCTTTGACGGCCAACATCAGGCGCTTGCCCGGCGCAGCCTGCTCTTGCGCCACTGCCGCCGTCGCAGCATCCGAGGTTGCCTTGGCAGATGGCGTCTGGCTCTGCGGACCGCAGGCCGACAGCCCCATGAGCAAACCACCCACAACAGAAACCAAAGCCAAAGGACGGAAAGGGAAACGTGTGTTCATCATCGATTGCCTCAATGTATTAAAAAAATGACAATCGTTATTAAATCATAAAAATATTAATTTTTATCACTCTTTTGTACCCATACCTAGCCTAAGCTGTTTCAATGAACACAAAAAAGCCCGATCATCCGATCGGGCTTTATGGAAGCGGCAAGGTCAGTTGCCCACGCGCAATCAGTTCATCGCGCGACACGGTGTTTCCACCTTGCGGCCACCGGCATCGGTAAAGCTGAAGAAGGCTTCGCCACCCTTCTGATGCCATTCGGCGCCACGGCCAAACAGACCTTGCGTGGCCACATAACGCTCACCAGAGCCAGACACGGCGCGCACCAACGCGGCACGCTTGTCGTCCAGATGCAATTCCAGTTGGTCTTGTCCCAGAGGGCGAAGCTGCACGTTCAGGCCGTTTTCACAGGTAAAGCGTTCGACAGCAGCCTCTGCGCGCGGTGCGGTTTCTGTCGCTGCCACCGGCTGCGTTGGTTGCTGCGCCGGTGCATTCGACGATGTAGTGCCACAGGCGCTCAGCGCCCATGCAGCGATCAAAGGCATACCCCAAGTAGCTATTTTCTTCATCTCATGACTCCTGTTGGATACAAACGAACATTCACTGCTGCCGTGCGCAAGTCAATGGCTCGGCAACCCGTAAACCGTGTGTGGCATCGCTCCTGCGATGTCAACACTTGCATATTTTTTCATACCATCCATCCGGTTGTGTAAGCGTTCATCACAAAAACAATACTTTGTATCGGATTTTGTATGCTTGAAAGTTGTCTCAAACTTGCGCGGGCGGCGGCTCTGCTTCGGCAGCCTCGTCGGTATCCACCGCCAGCACCAAGGGGCCTGCGGCTAAGGCGTCTTCTTCGCCTTCTTCCGCTTCGGCATCGGTGGTATCTGCCACCGCATCATCCAGCAAGGCGGTGACTGTGCCCGTGACATCCAAGGCCATGAGGTTGATGGTGCCCAGCCGAATGCGTACCTGCGCCTGACGCGGCAGATTGTCCGCCCCCAGCACGCTGACGACCAATGGCAAGGTGTTGGCGCGCACCAGCCCTTCGCGGATCACGCTGCCTTCCAGCTCGGTGATGCCGTGGTCTTGCAGGTAGCGCAGCGTCCAGAAACGCTCCATGCTGGCCTGGTAGCTACCGTAGCCGCTGTAGCTGGCATCGAACGCCGAGATGATGCCAAACAACGCCGCATCCTTGGGTTTGAACGGCGCAACCAACGCCGCCGTAGCGCCGTGGCGAATGGCCGCGATGATCTGCCACTGATTGAGCAAGTCCACATAGCGCCGCAAGGGCGAAGTGCTCCATGCATAGCAAGGCACGCCCAGCCCCGCATGGCGCAAAGGCTTGACGCCCATGCGCACCTTGATGCCCGGTGCCAACGCCGCCTGG
>JAGOGU010000075.1 GCA_017996515.1 Allobrachymonas sp. | reverse complement strand
GCCCCACATACCACCAGCCCAGAAAGGTCAGCGTGATCAAGCCCGCCAGCCAGGCGCCGCGTGTGCCGGAGAGCACGCTGCCGACCACGCCCAAGGTAAACCCTGCAATCAGGAACAACAGGAAGGGAATGCGCCGCGGGTGCTGAAGCGCCACTTGCGTACCGCACAGGCTGATCAGCGCCAGCTGCGTACAGGTGTCGCCAAACTCAATCGGGTTGATGTAGGTGACTTCTTCTCGCGAGAGTTGCAAAATCTGAAAGTAGTAAATGCCCACCAAACCACAGGCCATGGCCCCTGCCGCAGCGCCGATCCAGAGCCAAACGGATTTGGGGGGATAGCGTAGCAGATAAGCGGCGCAAGGAAACAATACGACGAGCTTGAGGGGCTTGTCCAGGTTGCGCAGGCCTTGGCCGCTCCATAGATTGTCCAGCAACCAACTGGCGGCCAGCAAGCAAATTGCCCACAGAAACCAGCGAAATGCACGAGGCAGGGTGTGCGAGTCATGGCGCCATGTGCGCCAGGTCAGCATGCTGGCGAGCAATAACATCATGGGAGCGAGGTAGTTGCTGGGTTTGATCAGCATGGAACAACTCAGCAGCAGAACAAGCGCGATGCTACTCCAATGGCGAGTGAAAGGAGCTTGGGCTGCAAACATGAGTTCAGGAATTCCCCTGTTGTTGCATTTTGGGGCTTCTGGCTAATTCCAGCAATTTGGCTTCGCCCAGCAGGCCGTAGCCTGCTTGCAAACAGGCATAGACGAAGCCGGGCAGCCCTTCTTTCCAGTAGCCGCGCAGCAGCCAGTAACGCACGAAATAGGCCAGGGGCGAGATGAGCAGCTTGCCGATCGAGCCGCACTTGCCTGCCTGGTGTTTTTGTTGCGCCTTGAGGCTGGAATAGCTGTTGATTTTGCCCACCGCCTTGGCCACCGTATCGTTGCCGTAATGCAGCATATAGGGCGTGATGCGGCTGGTGGGCTGTTGCACCTCTACATGCTCATGCACCAGGCGCACCAGATCCCATTCGGCCTTGTCTTTGCGGTACAGGCGCATCATCTGGTCGCCCCGGCTGTGCGTCATGGGGCGATTCATGAAGACCTCGTGCCGCGGAATGCTGAAGCCGTTGTACGGCGTGCTGGCAATCAACTGGCGGATGTGGGCAATGGTGCCTTCTTGCAGCACCTCGTCGCCATCCATGCTCAATACCCATTCGCCCTGACACAGGCTCATGGCATAGGCTTTTTGTTTGGCAAAGCCGAGCCAATCCTGATGCACCACGCGCGCGCCGTAGCGACGGGCAATGTCTTGCGTGCCGTCGGTCGAGCCTGAATCGACCACGACGATTTCATCCACGCCTTGCAGACGCTCCAGCACCTCGGCCAGATGGGTGGATTCGTTCAGGGTAATCAGATAGACAGACAGCAGCATCGTGGACTCAAAAGGGCAGATCAGGGCTTATGGGTGCGGCGTTGCTGCCAGTTGGTAGATATTGCCGCAGTATGGGCATTGCGCCCGTCCGTTGGCATCCGGATGCAGGTAAATGCGCGGATGGCTGGCCCATGCCGGCATCTGGGCATGGGGTGAAGGGCAGGCCACGGTGCCTTGCGGCGTCAGGTCGGATGCTGCAAGCGCAATCGCGGCAGGGGATGATGCGTGGGGGGCAGTTTGCATGGCAGGTTACAAGGCAAATCCACAAAGGGGTGAGGGGCAATGCGCTGTTGTTGGGGCTTTGTCGCTGAGCGCCAGCGTGTCGGCCTAAACCAGCGTGAGCCAATGTGCGTATTTTGGATTGCGACCGTTCACAATGTCAAAAAACGCGCTCTGGATGTTTGCGGTGATCGGGCCGCGGGCGCCTTGGCCGATTGGGATGCGATCCAGTTCGCGAATGGGGGTCACTTCGGCCGCTGTGCCGGTAAAGAACATCTCATCGGCAATGTAGCACTCGTCGCGGGTGATGCGCTTTTGCACCACCTCAAGCCCCAGGTCTTTGCAGATATGCAGCACGGTATTGCGCGTGATGCCGTTGAGCGCACCGGCAGACAAGTCGGGGGTATAGACCACACCGTCTTTCACCAGAAACAGGTTTTCGCCCGCACCCTCGCTCACGAAGCCAGAGCTGTCCAACAGCAGGGCTTCGTCGTAGCCGTCATCGGTGGCTTCCATATTGGCAAGGATGGAATTGGTGTAATTGCTCACCGTTTTGGCCTGCGTCATGGTGATATTGACGTGGTGGCGCGCATAGCTGCTGGTTTTGATGCGAATGCCCTTGTTCAGGCCGTCTTCGCCCAGGTAAGCGCCCCAGGTCCAGGCGGCGATCATGGCGTGCACGGTGTTGCCCTTGGGGCTGACGCCCAGTTTTTCGCTGCCGATCCACACCAGCGGGCGAATGTAGGCGCTGTTGAGCTTGTTTTCGCGCAGCACCTGCTTGTGGGCTTCGTTGAGCTGCTCCTGGCTGAAGGGAATCTGCATGCGCAGGATTTTGGCGCTGTTGAACAGGCGCTGGGTGTGTTCTTGCAGGCGGAAAATGGCGGTGCCTTTGTCGGTCTGGTAAGCGCGCACGCCCTCGAAAGCGCCGCAACCATAGTGCAGGGTGTGCGTGAGAACGTGCACCTTGGCATCGCGCCAGTCAATCAGTTGGCCATCCATCCAGATGGTGCCATCGCGGTCGGAAATGGCCGGAATTGCGCTCATGCGAAAAAATCCTTATGGGTAGAAAGGCCTATTCACGACCTTTTGTTTCCACTAAAAAGATCATGAAAAAGGGATGGGTGACACCGCATGGTGGTGGTGCTGCGCTGCCTGACAAAGAAACGCCTGCCATACAGCAGGGACCGCCGTATAGTGTACTGCCGAACTTTGCGAGCTTGGCCTTGTTTTGCTGCTGGTGCAGATGCGGGGCATGTGCCAAGTTACATGCGCAAAGCACGGCCTCGCTACAATGCGCGATTTTGTGTTTGCTTGTGTTAGCCATGACCGATACCGCCTGGCCTGTGCCGCCCGTTTCACTGGATGAACCCGCCGCCGATTCTGCCTCTGTTTCTGCCGCCACACAGGCAGAGCAGGCCAAGGCGCGGCGTGAAGCCATCAAGCTCGAAAAGCGCCTGTGCCGTTTGACCGGTCAGGCCATTGTGGACTACAACATGATCGAAGCGGGCGACCGCGTCATGGTCTGCATCAGCGGCGGCAAAGACAGTTACACCCTGCTCGATATTCTGCAAAAGCTGCAACAGCGCGCACCGGTGGCGTTCGAGCTGGTGGCGGTCAATCTGGACCAGAAGCAGCCCGGCTTTCCGGCTGATGTGCTGCCGGCTTATTTGCAGGAAACCGGCGTGCCGTTTCATATCGAAACGCAAGACACCTACAGCGTGGTGAAAAAAATCGTGCCCGAAGGCAAAACCATGTGCAGCCTGTGCTCGCGCCTGCGCCGAGGCATTCTGTACACCGTGGCGCGCCGCCTGGGCTGCAACAAGATTGCGCTGGGCCACCACCGCGACGACATGGTGGCCACCTTCTTTCTCAATATGTTTTTTGGCGCCAAGCTCAAGGGCATGCCGCCCAAGCTGGTAAGCGACAACGGCGAGTTCATGGTGATTCGCCCGCTGGCCTATGTGAAAGAGGCCGACACCATGGCCTGGGCCGCGCATCGGCAGTTCCCCATCATCCCCTGCAATCTGTGCGGCAGCCAGGAGCATTTGCAGCGCAAACAGGTCAGCAACATGCTCAAGGACTGGGAAAAGCAGTACCCGGGGCGCACCGAGATGATTCTGCAATCGCTGCAAAACGTGGTGCCCAGCCACCTGATGGATCGCCAGCTACACAATTTCCGCGATCTGCAAACCACCGGCATCCCCGACGAGCAGGGCGACAAAGCTTTTGATGACGAGCCACTGGCGCCGCCCGCGCTGCGCATCGACGCCGACAGCATTCCGCTGATGCGCCGCGCAGAAACGTAAAAAACATAACGACGCTGCCGAATGCCTGAGGGTGAACTGTAGCGGGACTTGGGCGGACGGTTATTTCGCAAGCGCCTTGAGTGCCTGCTTGATGCCATCGCTCACCGTGACATCGGCCGGTAGGCCTTTGAGGGCGGCTTGCGCCTCTTTTTCGCTGTAGCCCAGCGCCAGCAGGGCTTGCTCGATATCGCGCTGGGTATCGGTTTGTGCGCCGCTGCCGCTGGCCGATGGTAGCTCGGCGCCCAGCTTGCCTTTGAGCTCCAGCAGCAAGCGCTCGGCCGTTTTTTTGCCAATGCCGGGCACTTTGACGAGGCGTGCGCTTTCTTGCAGGGTAATGGCCTGCGCCAGATCGGCCACGCTCAAGCCCGAGAGGATGGACAGCGCCGTGCGCGCACCCACGCCGCTGATGCGGATCAGCTGGCGAAACGCCGTGCGTTCCTGCTCGCTGGCAAAGCCGAAAAGCTGGTGCGCATCTTCGCGCACCGCCAGGTGGGTGAGCAGGCTGACCGGCTCGCCCAGCGCGGGCAGGTTGTAAAACGTGCTCATGGGCACATCGACCTCGTAGCCAACGCCGTGGCAATCCACCAGCACCTGGGGGGGCGATTTTTCAAGCAATGTGCCTGTCAGTCTGCCGATCATGGGGTATCCTCAAAGCGGTTCATCAAGCATGCAACAAACCTTGGATTATCGGCATGATTTTGCGTCACAGCTTTACCCCCCTCCACAATACCCGTCTGTCGCATCTGTGCGGCCCGCTGGACGAGCACCTGCGCGCCATCGAGCGTGCGCTGGACGTGAAAATCGCGCACCGGCACGAGCAGTTCAAGGTGGATGGCGCCAAGGCCAAGGCGCAGCGCGCCATGGAGGTGTTGCAGGCGCTGTACGAACAAGCCGCACGGCCGATTACACCCGCCATGGTGCAGTTGATGCTGGCGGGCGACGGCTATGCCCCTTTGCCAGACGACGATGCGCAACTCACCACCCGCCGCAGCGATTTGCGCGCGCGCAGCGCCAATCAGGGCGCGTATCTGCAAGCCATTGCCAGCCACGACATCACCTTGGGCGTCGGCCCGGCAGGCACCGGCAAAACCTGGCTGGCGGTGGCCTGTGCGGTGGATGCGCTGGAGCGCGGCAATGTGCAGCGTATCGTGCTGACGCGCCCGGCGGTGGAAGCTGGCGAGCGCCTGGGGTTTTTGCCGGGCGATATGGTGCAAAAGGTGGATCCTTATCTGCGCCCGCTGTACGACGCCCTGTACGAGCTGATGGGGTTTGACAAGGTGCAAAAAGCATTCGAGCGCAACCAGCTCGAAATTGCGCCGCTGGCCTTTATGCGCGGGCGCACACTCAACAACGCCTTCATCATTCTGGACGAGGCGCAAAACACCACGCCCGAACAGATGAAGATGTTTCTCACGCGCATCGGTTTTGGCAGCAAGGCCGTGGTCACGGGCGATATCAGCCAGATCGATTTGCCCAAAGGCCGCACCAGCGGATTGGTCGAGGCCGAGCGCATTCTCAAGCGCGTGCCGGGCATTGCCCAGATGCGCTTTACCAGCGCCGATGTGGTGCGGCACCCGCTGGTGGCGCGCATTGTCGATGCCTACGAGGCGGCCACGCGCACCAGCCGCCGCGCACGGGATGAAGCATGAGCAAGAACGCATCCCATACTTCCGCTCCACCGGAGGGCGCACCGGAACGGCGGGTGCTGCGGCTGGCGGGAGCGTCTTCTCGATCTGCGCAGTCAAACGAGGGTGGTCGCGGCAACGCAGGCAAACCGCAAGACGCTGCGGCCCATGACCGCAAGGGGCGCAGCACTGCCGCTCGCCGCCCGCAGCGCGATGCGCAACTCCGGCAGGCTGACAACACGCGCAGCGCGCCGCGCAATGTGTGGCGCAACGAATCGGGCCAGGAAGCAGGGAAAGCAGCACGCGGCGGACCACCGCGCAGCCGCGCAGCGGCATCTGCCGCTCCATCTGCACCATCATTTGTGCCTGCTGCACCCGCCCGATCGCCTGCGCAGAAATTGCAGGTAACAGATGCTGCGGCGGCAGGCATCCGCCTCAACAAACGCATGGCCGATATGGGGCTGTGCTCGCGCCGCGAGGCAGACGACTGGATCAGCCGCGGCTGGGTGTTTGTGAACGGCGAGCCGGCTGAAATGGGCTTGCGCGTGCAAGAAACAGACAGCATCCACGTGGACAAAGCCGCCTACGTGCAGCAAGAGCAGCAAGTCACGTTTTTGCTGCACAAGCCGGTCGGCTACGTCAGCGGCCAGCCCGAAGACGGCTATCCCAGCGCGGCCACGCTGCTGGGCAACGCCAGTCGCTGGAAGGGCGACAAAAGCCCCATGCGTTTTCTGCCGCGCCAACTGCGGGGGCTGGCGCCCGCCGGGCGGCTGGATATCGACTCCACCGGCCTGCTGGTGCTGACGCAAGACGGGCGCATTGCCCGCCAGTTGATCGGCGCGGACAGCACCACCGACAAGGAATATCTGGTGCGTGTGGAATACGCCACACCGCAAGGCACGGTGCGCGAGCAGGTGCAGGCGGTTTTCCCGGCAGAGAAGCTGGCCTTGCTGCGCCACGGTTTGAGCCTGGACGGTCAGGCCTTGCAGCCTGCGCAGGTGGATTGGCAAAACCCCGAGCAATTACGCTTTGTGCTCACCGAAGGCAAAAAACGCCAAATTCGCCGCATGTGCGAAGCCGTGGGGTTGCGTGTGGTGGGGCTGAAGCGCGTGCGCATCGGGCGCATCATGCTGGGAGATTTGCCGCAGGGGCAATGGCGCTTTTTGCGGGCAGATGAGCACTTTTAAAGTGGGGTTAAAGCTTTCTGCAAGCCTTGCTCTCTACAATGCGCGGGCGTTTGATTCGAAAAAGAGAGCCAGCATGTTTTGTTTGCGAAAAATTTCAGTGGCTGCGCTGGGCGCCGCCATGCTGTTGGCGGGCTGTGCCCAGGTGCCAACAACTTCTTCCGATACGGCGCCATCGTTTACCAACCAGCAATCCCGCTGTTTGACGGATGCCGAAATCA
>JAGOGU010000001.1 GCA_017996515.1 Allobrachymonas sp. | reverse complement strand
CTCATCAATAACCAAAGGCTCAAGGCCGGCCAGTTTCAAGGGCGGTGGTTTCAGGGTGCTGGCGTGCATGGCAAGATTGTTTCGGGTTGCTGGAAAGGCAAAAAAGCCAAAAGAAAATCGTGGCGCAGTACTCAACAAAAAAGCTGATCTGCGTTGTTCTGACAAGCGGTGAATGCCAATGCAAACGCGTGGCGAATACCTGGCGGGTGATCAAACAAATGTGCTGGTTGCGCACCAACGCGCACCGTGTTCGGGTGGTGCGGCACAACAGAAAGCAGGCATTTGCGCAAACGCCTGCGCATCATAGAGCCTGTCTGCGCGCCCTGCTTGCGCGGCGGTTTTTACCATCCTGAAAAAACAGGTCAAACCGAATGCATTTGGCATCTGTCGCATGGGCTGCTCTTGCCGTATCATCTGTCAATAGGGCGCGTGGATGCAGCAAGCCATCTCATGCTCCGTTTCGACAGACAGGAGAGACTTTACCGTGAGTCAGGCCGCGAGTCATCACATGGCGGTGCAGTTGCTGACCTCCGCCAACAGCATCGCTCCTTTTACCCAGGAAGAAGCCTTGGCGCTGGTGCGCCATATGCACCCCTACACCATCCCGGCGGGCGAGCGCTTTCTGGTTGAAGAAGAGCAAGACGATACCGACTTCATGATGCTCATCCTCGCTGGCGAAGTGCTCGTGGAATCGCGCTTGGCCGAAGGCCGCACCCTCACCGTCAATATCCTGCATGCGGGCAGTTGGGTCGGCGAGCTGGCGCTGCTTGACGGCAGCCCACGCCAGGCAGACTGCCGCGCCTCTGATGTGGGCGATGTGCTGTGTGCCATCATCAGCCGACGCGAGCTGCTTACCCTGCTGGATGCCGAGCCGCGCCTGGCCGCCAAACTGGTGCTGTTGCTGGCTGCCAATATCAGCGCCACATTGCGCGACATGCACCAAAAAATGTGTCTTTACGCGGACATCCGCAATGCCATTCGCACAGAGCTTTAAGTTTTTGGGTGTTTTCGGCGAACGCAATGGCTCCAAACACCAGCAACAACGTCAGCTTGCCGTCAAATAAAGCGGAATTGGCTGTGTGTTGTCGCCACAATGCCACAAGCTTGTTGCTGGTGTGCAACAAATCACAGATAAATTGAGCCAACCATTTGCAGATCGGCTCAAGGTCTGGTGCAATAGAGTCAGCTTCCGATAAGGAGGTTGGCCCGGGGAGCCGGGAGTTTTGTAGTTGAGGTCTAGTCCTACGGTGCAAAACTCTTCTCATAGGAAATTTCCTCCGGCGCCCTCTGTTTAACCTTGGAGAAACTTGCAATGAAAAAATCTCTGATTGCTGTTGCCGCTCTGGCTGCTGTGGGCGCTGCTTCCGCACAATCTTCCGTAACTCTGTACGGTGTTATCGACACTGGCTATGGTATGGAGCAAACTAAACAGAAGCTGAGTGTTGGTGCTACTGCTAACGCTACAGCGTTTTCTGTTACTGAAAAACGGCGCAGTGTAGGCCTGATGTCTGGCAACCTGTCTGGCTCCCGTTGGGGCTTGAAAGGCCAGGAAGACCTGGGTAACGGTTTGTCTGCCGTATTCAATGTTGAAGCTGGTTTCGATTCTACTAACGGTAGCTTTAATGGCGGCTTCAATCGTCGTTCCGTAGTGGGTCTGAAAGGCAGCTTCGGTCAAGTTCTGTTGGGCCGTGACTACACCCCAATGGATGAAATTGGTGGCGGCGATTACTACCAGGTATCCGATCTGGTAACTGGCGATGGCGTCATCACTCTGAGTGATGGTAGCACCATCGGTAAAGATCTTTATACTAAACGTGCCGACGGTATTCACTATGCTGGCGAATTCGGTGGCGTAGGCGTTAAAGCATTTGTTGGTTACAACGAAGACAAAACAACCACAACGGTGAATACAATCGCTGGGGGTACTACAACTAGCGGTCGTACTCGTGAAGAGGGCTATGGTGTGGGCGTTAGCTACGCTGGTGGTCCATTCCGCGTTGGCGCTTCTGTTCAACAGTTCCGTACCAAAAACAGCACATCTACTACAGCCAAGCAAACTCAGTACGGTATTGGTGCCAGCTATGACTTCACTGCTGCCAAACTGTATGCGCATTACATCGCTAATGACGACCGTGACAGCAAGCCCATGCAGCAGTTCGGCTTGGGCGTAACCGCACCATTCGGTGCCTTCACTCTGGGTGCTCAGTACGCTTATAACTACTGGAAAGGCCCAACTTACGCTGTTGCTTATGGTGGTACCACCTATGGTTTCGCTTCTAGCGACAAGGCTAAAGGCCACGACTTTGTGCTGCAAGGTACTTATGCTCTGAGCAAACGTACTGATCTGTATGCGCGCGCTGCCCGCACTAACAGCTGGAAAGCTAAAAACGCCGCTCATACATCTGACACCAAAACCGACTCCTTCGCAGTTGGTATTCGTCACCGCTTCTGATTCTTTGAGCCTTTCAGGCTCTGGAGTTAAAGCTGAAAAGCCTCCCGCAAGGGAGGCTTTTTTTATTGCTTGTTTGCGCAGGCGCGGGTTTTCACGTTGCTGAGCGTTGATTGAATGTGCCCGCGTTGCATGCGTTAAATGCAATGGGTAAGTGGTTAGCCTCTTTCTTCTTTCCCCATTTACAGATTTTGTCAAGAACACCATAGGGCGGAAATGCAATCGGGTCTTATCCGATTGTTGATCCCTTTGTGATCACTGTTTGCGAGATGAATCCATGGCTTAGTACTGCTGCAGCAGCAACGATATATATTGCAAAATCTACGTGCAAACGCTGGTTAAATGGGGCAAGGGCGTGCACAATAGCGACTTCTTGATTTGAACGGAGGTATGAGTCTTGTGCTGTGTTGCCGCTGAGGTTTGACCAGCGGGCACAACTGGGACGGGCTACTTCCTTTTGCTGAATATGGAAAGCAATCATTCCCACAAGTCATCTACCGCAGCCTTGATGCTGGGTGCCATCGGCATTGTGTTTGGCGATATCGGCACCAGCGTGCTGTATGCGATGCAAAGCGTTTTTCACTTCAATCAATTGCCCGTGACCGAGGCCAATATTTACGGCATTGTGTCGCTGTTTTTCTGGACGATTACGCTGATTGTTTCGCTCAAGTACGTGCTGCTGATTCTGCGTGCCGATAACCACGGCGAAGGCGGATTGGTGGCGATGCTGGCTCTGGTTTCGCGCTCCATTCCCGAAAGACCCAAACTGCGCTACATGCTGTTGTTGCTGGGCATTACGGGCGCCTGCCTGTTTTATGGCGACGGGGTGATTACGCCTGCCATTTCGGTGCTGGCTGCGCTGGAAGGTCTGGAAGTGGCGTCAGAGGCGCTCAAACCTTACACCATGCCCATTGCATTGACGATTTTGCTGATGCTGTTCATGTTTCAGAAAAAGGGCACAGCGGGCATTGGCCGTTTTTTTGGTCCCATCACGCTGGTGTGGTTTGCCAGTATTGGGGTGCTGGGACTGCTGCAGGTGATCGAGCAACCCGGTATTTTGCTGGCGCTCAACCCTGTACATGCACTGCGTTTTGTAGTGGCGCAACCGGGAACGACGTTTCTGATTCTGGGCGCGGTGGTGCTGTGCGTAACCGGTGGCGAGGCGTTGTATGCCGATATGGGCCATTTCGGTCGCAAGCCCATTCAGTTGGCCTGGTTTTTGGTGGTAATGCCCTCGCTGGCGCTGTGTTATTTCGGGCAGGGCGCTTTGCTGCTGCGCCAGCCTGGGATGGCGGTCAATCCGTTTTTCATGATGGTGCCGAAGTGGGCCTTGTACCCCATGGTGGCGCTGGCTACAGCAGCCACGGTGATTGCTTCGCAGGCCTTGATTTCGGGCGCGTACAGCACCACCAAGCAGATCATTCAGCTGGGCTATTTGCCGCGCTTGCAGATTCTGCACACCAGCGAGCACGAAACCGGGCAGATTTACATTCCTTTCGTGAACTGGGCGTTGTTTGTTGTGATTGTTCTGGTCATCATGGTGTTTCGCACCTCGGCCAATCTGGCCGACGCCTATGGCATTGCAGTAACGAGCAATATGCTGATCTCGACGGTGATGCTGTATTTCGTGATGCACCATGTCTGGAAATGGCCTGTGGCGCTGGGGGTGGCGGTGACGGCTTTCCTCGTGGGAGTTGACGGCATTTTCTGGTTCTCGAACATTTTGAAAATTCCGCACGGCGGCTGGTTCACCATTCTGGTGGCAGCGGTGATTTTTTTACTGATGCTGACCTGGTACCAAGGGCGGAAGCAAATGGCCGCCAGCCGTGGTGATGATGGCTTGCAGCTGGCCGAATGTCTGGAAACGATTTTTGCCTCGCAGCCTCAGCGGGTGGAGGGCACAGCCGTGTTTTTGCATCCTTCCGATGTGGCGGTGCCCAATGCCTTGTTGCATAACCTCAAGCACAACAAGGTGCTGCATCAGCAGAATCTGTTTGTGTTTGTGTGCTACCACGAGGTGCCATGGGTCGCATCGCGTGATCGCCTGAAAGTACACGCGCTGGGCAATGGATGCTGGCAGGTAGAAGTGCACTATGGCTTTATGGATCAAGTGAATCTGCCGCACGCGCTGAAGCAACTGGCAGAGCACGGGTGCAACTGGGACACCATGCAGGTGAGCTATTTCCTGTCGCGCGATACAGTAGTGCCTACCGCCCGCAAAGGTATGGCGCTGTGGCGTAAAAGGCTGTTTGCGCAGATGCATCACGAGGCCAGCAGCGTGGCGACCTATATGGGTTTGCCCAGCAATGCAGTGGTGGAGATGGGCGGCAAGGTGGAGATCTGATGCATTTTGCTTGGTCGCTTGTTTGAACCAGCGCCATATGCGGACGTCCAGCGAATAGCAGTTGATGGGGCAACCAACTGCCCGATGAAAAAGCAGCCTTGCGGCTGCTTTTTTCACTCTCGCTTGTATATTACCGCTGGAACTGTGGCCGCCATTGCTGTCTGTCCGAACGGTTGAATCGGGGCGACTGCTGCGGCCGTTGTAGCCGGTTATCTGGCCGTTGATACCGCTGATTTTGCGCGTCGCGTCGATCAATGATCGTCTGCCGGTGCAAGTGGTTTTGGGGGGGTGGGTGGTCGCCAACAATAGGTCGATGGAGTTGCTGATGCCGCGGGAGTTGGTTGCGCACCGGCATACGGGCATCCGGACGATACAGTGACCGGGGTTGCCGATACTGTAGTGGATATGGGTCGTTGCGTAGGTGATCCGGACGCTGCAAGGGCCGCTGCTGGAGGTCCATTGTGCGTATTTGTACGATGCGCGGGTGGAGCCGGCGATAGTCATCCATGCTGTCAATGCGGCGAATTTCCATCGTGTGCGGCGGACGGTAATCGCGCGGCAGGCGGTTGTAATGGTGATCGTAGTAGTAGCCGTCACTGGTGCTGTAGAACAACCAGCTGACGGCGGCGGTTGCCAGCGCGCCTGTGGCCACGCCATTGACGTAGGGGTCATGAGAAACCGCACAGCCTTGCACGCCCATTATTGCGGCGCATGCGACACCACCAATCATGGCTCGGGTGATTTTCATCCGCTATCTCCTGCTGTTTTCTCAAAGGATAGATGATGGATAGCGCACCGTGCAAATAGTTCCGCTCGCGCAGGTGTAACGGTTTGCCAGTTTTTGCGATGGCGTCAGAGCGGGGCAAAAAAATTTCTCACCATTCACGAAAAGAACAGCCCTTGGCTTTTCTTTTGGGGCTGTCCTAGATGTTTCCCTGTGAGCGGATCTTGACCCATTGTTTGAGGGTGCGCAGGAGGTCGTTGGGTGAGCCACCATTGAAGCGCCATTCGCACTCTTTCAGGAACAAGTGAAAGTGTTGACGCGGGATACCGTTGTAACGACGCAGATGTCGCTTGGCCTGGCTCCAGAAGTTCTCAATGCCATTGATATGGTTGCGCTCGGCAACGAAAGCGACATGATGCTTGATCCGTTCGTGGCGGAACTCGGAGACATCCAATGCTTCATAGGCGGCATAGCCATCTGTGTAAACGATTGAATCTGCAACAACTTTCGAGCGGATGATAGGCAAAAGGGTAGCGGCACGCGTGTCTGCGAGCATCACGGTATAGACATGACCGCCACGCTTGAGCAGCCCGAAGACGGGTACCTTGCCAGCAGCACCACGCCCACGCTTGCCCTTGCGGTGACCACCGAAATAACTCTCGTCGACTTCGATCTCGCCTTCCATCGCAGGTGGATCGCCCAGAGCAGCGGCGATGATCTGGCGTAGCCGATGGTAGAACAAAGCAGCACTGTTGCGATGAATCCCGAGCAAATCGGCAGCGGCGCGAGCCGTCACGCCTGCAACAAAGAATTCGGCCAGTCGGTCTTGTTGTTTTTCTCTTAACTTGCAATGCCTTACATGCATTTTGCCATCCTAAATCATCTGAAGATCTAGGACAGCCCCTTTCTTTTTGTTGCTATCTGGCGGGGCTGTATCAGGCCGCCAGCAACAGACGCGGAAAGCGTTGTTGCAGCCAGCTTTCCAGCCCGAAGGATTCGGCCAGCGCCTGCATGCGTTGGGCGGCGCTGCGTTTTTTCTGGCCGTTGTAGCTGGCGAGAATCAGCTCGTTTTTCAGGCTGTGTTCCCAGCCGACCAGTTCGGTGACCGTGACGCGGTAGCCTTGCGACTCCAGATACAGGCAGCGCATGACATTGGTGATCTGGCTGCCCATTTCGCGGGTGTGCAGCGGGTGCCGCCACAGTTCGGCCAGCGGGGTGCGTGCCAGCTGCAACGCTTTGGATTGGCGCAAGTGAGCAGCCGCTTCGGCCTGGCAGCAGGGCACCAGTACCATGTGCCGCGCCTGTTTGTGCAGGCCAAAGGCAATGGCATCGTCGGTGGCGGTGTCGCAGGCGTGCAGGGCGGTCACGACATCCATTTGCTGGGGCAGGTCAGCCGTGTGGGCAGATGCTTCGGAGCTGAGTGCCAGAAAACGCATGCGCGCAAAGCCCAGCCGCTGCGCCAATGCGGCTGAGCGATCGACCAATTCCTGGCGGGTTTCGATGCCGTAAATCGTGCCTTGGCTGCGCTCGCGAAAAAACAGGTCGTACAGGATAAAGCCCAGATACGACTTGCCCGCGCCGTGGTCGGCCAGGGTGATGCCAGCCGAGCCCTGTGGCTGCGCGGCTTCCAGGTCTTGCAGCAAGGGCTTGATGAAACCGAACAGGTGGTGCACCTGTTTGAGTTTGCGGCGCGTGTCCTGGTTGAGCCGCCCGTCGCGCGTGAGGATGTGCAATTCTTTGAGTAGCTCGATGGATTGGCCGGGCAGCAAGATATCGCCAACGGAGTCCAACGAATGGCGTGGGGCAGAGGGTTTTTTGGGCATGGCGTTGGGTGGCGAGGGGCATCAAAAGGGTGGCAGCGTCAGGGCGGATGTTGTTTCGCGTGCAAAGTGTCAAAGAATGCATGCAGGGAGCAGCATGATGACACGGCTTCAGCGCTCGAGCCCGCCCATGAAAAAACGGAGTGTGCCGTGTGTGGCGCACTCCGCTTATTATCGTCTCGACCGACGGGCAAGCCATCGGCCTGTGCCACAACTGGCGCGCAGCATCAGGTGAAAAAGTCTTTGGCGCGATCGAACCACGATTTTTCGCTCGGGCTGTGTTTCTTGCCGCCTTTTTCCAGCGATTCATCTAATTGCTTGAGCAGTTTTTTCTGGTGCTCGGTGAGCTTCACGGGCGTTTCTACCTGAATGTGGCAATACAGATCGCCCGCGCTGGACGAACGCACACCCTTGATGCCTTTGCCACGCAGACGGAACTGTTTGCCGTGCTGCGTGCCTTCGGGCAGAGTGATGACAGCCTTGCCTTGCAGCAGGGTTGGCACCTCGATATCGCCGCCCAGTGCGGCGCGGGTCATGGAGATGGGTACCACGCAGTGCAGATCATCGCCATCGCGCTCGAACACATCGTGCTTGCGGATGCGAATCTCGATGTACAGATCACCCGGCGGGCCGCCATTGGGGCTGGGTTCGCCATTGCCGGTGCTGCGAATGCGCATGCCGTCGTCGATGCCTTGCGGGATCTTGATCTCGAGCGTTTTTTGCTGCTTGATTTTGCCCTGACCGTGGCAACTGCTGCACGGTTCGGGAATGTATTTGCCGCTGCCGTGACAACGCGGGCAGGTTTGCTGCACGCTGAAAAAGCCCTGGCGCATTTGCACCACGCCTTGGCCATGGCAGGTGTCGCAGGTGGTGGCGCTGGTGCCAGGCTTGGCGCCTGTGCCGCTGCAAGTTTTGCAGTCGTCCCAACTGGGCACGCGAATTTGCGCATCTTTGCCGCCGGCGGCTTCTTCCAGCGTAATGTCCAGGGCATAGCTCAGGTCGTTGCCACGGTGTACCTGGCGCCCACCGCCACCACGCCCGCCGCGCATCTGGCCGAAGATGTCGCCAAAAATATCGCTGAAGTTTTCAAAGCCGCCAAAGCCGCCCGAAAATCCACCTCCACCCATATTGGGGTCCACTCCGGCATGGCCGTATTGGTCGTAGGCCGTGCGTTTTTGGCTGTCGCTCAAGATTTCGTAGGCTTCTTTCACCTCTTTGAACTTGGTCTCTGCCTCTTTGGCGGCATCGCCCTGATTGCGGTCAGGGTGATACTTCATGGCCAGCTTGCGGTAGGCCTTTTTGATTTCATCGTCGCCGGCGTTGCGTGGCACACCCAGCACTTCGTAGTAATCGCGCTTGCTCATAAAGAGGCTCTCATTTCTTCAGCATGTCCAAATGGGGAATACCGTCTTCGAGATAGACGGCGCTGGTGGCGGCAAACCCCAGATTTTCGTAAAAACCTTGCAGATACTGTTGCGCCGAGATGCGCACCGGCCCGGGGCTGCGCTGTGCCAGTTGCTGCAGGGCTTCCTGCATCAGGGCGCGCCCCATGCCGCGGCCTCGCACGCCGGGCGCATTGGCCACCCGGCCAATGGCCGCTTCGGCATACCGTTGGCCTGCCGGTATCAGCCGGCAGGTGGCCAGCGCGTGCCCTTTTTCGTCCAGTGCAAACAGATGCCAGCTCACCGCGTCCCATTCATCGGCATCTTGGTAGGCACAGTTTTGCTCCACCACGAATACTTGCTGGCGCAGGATGTGAATGGCCTGCAGTTCGTGCACGGTCAGCTGCTCGAACGCTTTGCATGCAAAGGGTGGTGTTCGCGCAGCGATGGTGGCCGTAGAGGGATCAGCGAGCATGGAAGATGAGGCGATGGGGGCGCAAGGCAGCCTGGAGCGTGTGTGCCGTGCTGTTTGGGGTCAATGCCAATTCTGTTTCTGAAAAAGCCGCGCGCCCTTGTCCGCAAAAAGCGAAGCAGGGCGCGAAGGCTCAAGGATGAAGCAGGCTTAGTCTTTCTTGACTTCCTTCACTTCGGCATCGACCACGTCCGGATCGTTCGGACGGTCGTTGTCGGCAGCGCTTGCGCCTGCTGTGCCTTCAGCCGCCTGCTGCTGGGCATAGACTTTTTCGCCCAGCTTTTGGCTGGCTTCCATCAGAGCATTGGTTTTGGCTTCAATGGCGGCTTTGTCGTCGCCTTTGATGGCTTCTTCCACTTCCTTGATAGCGGCTTCGATTTTTTCTTTCTCGGCCGCATCCAGCTTGTCGCCATGCTCGGTCAGCGATTTTTTCACGCTGTGCGCCAGAGAGTCAGCTTGGTTGCGTGCCTGCACCAGTTCCACTTTCTTGTGGTCTTCGGCAGCGTTCAACTCGGCGTCTTTCACCATCTTCTGGATTTCGTCTTCGCTCAGGCCGGAGTTGGCCTTGATGGTGATTTTGTTTTCCTTGCCGGTGCCTTTGTCTTTGGCGCTGACGTGCAAAATGCCATTGGCGTCGATGTCGAAGGTGACTTCAATCTGGGGCACGCCGCGCGGAGCGGGGGCAATGCCTTCGAGGTTGAATTCGCCCAGCAGTTTGTTGCCCGCAGTCACTTCACGCTCGCCCTGGTACACCTTGATGGTCACTGCCGGTTGGTTGTCTTCTGCAGTCGAGAAGGTTTGGGCAAACTTGGTCGGAATCGTGGTGTTCTTGGTGATCATCTTGGTCATGACGTTGCCCATCGTCTCGATACCGAGCGACAGTGGGGTTACGTCCAGCAGCAGCACGTCTTTGCGGTCGCCGCTCAACACCTGGCCCTGAATGGCGGCGCCTACGGCCACCGCTTCATCGGGGTTGATGTCTTTGCGCGGCTCTTTGCCAAAGAATTCCTTGACCTTGTCCTGCACCTTGGGCATGCGGGTTTGGCCGCCAACGAGGATGACGTCGGAGATGTCGCTCACGCTGATGCCTGCGTCCTTGATGGCCACTTTGCAAGGCTCGATGCTGCGCTCAACCAGATCTTCTACCAGTGCTTCGAGCTTGGCGCGGGTCAGCTTGATGTTGAGGTGTTTGGGGCCGGATGCATCGGCCGTGATGTAGGGCAGGTTGATGTCGGTGGACTGGCCGCTGGACAGCTCGATCTTGGCTTTTTCGGCAGCTTCTTTCAGGCGTTGCAGCGCCAGCACGTCGTTTTTCAGATCAACGCCTTGTTCTTTTTTGAACTCGGTGATCACGTAGTCGATGATGCGCTGGTCAAAGTCTTCACCGCCCAGGAAGGTGTCGCCGTTGGTGGAAAGCACCTCGAACTGTTTTTCGCCATCCACATCGGCAATCTCGATGATGGATACGTCAAAAGTGCCGCCGCCCAGGTCGTACACGGCGATTTTGCGGTCGCCTTTTTCCTGCTTGTCTAGGCCAAAGGCCAGCGCGGCAGCGGTGGGTTCGTTGATGATGCGTTTCACTTCGAGGCCAGCGATACGGCCCGCATCTTTGGTGGCCTGGCGCTGGCTGTCGTTGAAGTAGGCCGGAACGGTGATGACCGCTTCGGTCACAGGCTCGCCGAGGTAATCTTCGGCGGTTTTTTTCATTTTGCGCAGAGTCTCGGCGCTGATCTGTGGCGGCGCCATTTTCTGGCCGCGTACTTCGACCCAGGCATCGCCGTTGTCGGCCTTGACGATCTGGTAAGGCATCAGGTCGATGTCTTTTTGTACTTCTTTTTCGTCAAACTTGCGCCCAATCAGGCGCTTGATGGCGTACAGCGTATTTTTGGGGTTGGTAACAGCCTGGCGTTTGGCCGAGGCGCCCACCAGCACTTCACCGTCTTCTTGATAGGCCACAATGGAGGGCGTGGTGCGCGCGCCTTCGCTGTTTTCGATGACCTTGGCGCTTTGGCCTTCCATGACCGCTACGCAGGAATTGGTGGTTCCCAGGTCAATACCGATGATTTTTCCCATGTTTGTTTACTCCGCAAATTGGTTGATTTGGTGTTGAAATAAGGCGGTTTTTTCGAATTTCAAGGGCTCTGATGGCTCAAGCCGTGCCCGTGCGCTTGAAAAAGCGCAGGGCAGCCTCAGGCGGCCGTAACTGCCACCAGCGCCGGGCGCAGTACGCGATCGGCAATCAGATAGCCTTTTTGCAGCACGGTCACGACGCTGTTGGGCGGCAGATCAGTGCCTTCGGGCGCAGGCACGACGCTGATGGCCTGATGCACATTGGGGTCGAAGCGCTCGCCTTGCGCCGGGGCAATAGGCAGCACCTTGTTGCGCTCCAGTGCCGAGAGCAGTTGGCGCAACGTGGCTTCGCTGCCTTCGCGCAGTTGCTCGGCCGTGGCACTTTCGACATGAAGGGCCGCTTCGAGGCTGTCGATCACGGGCAACAGGTGCTCGGCAAAGCCTTCGATGCCGAATTTGCGCGCCTTGGCCACATCTTCTTCGGCGCGGCGGCGGGTGTTTTGCATATCAGCCTGGGCGCGCAGGTAGTCGTCATTGAGTTGCTGGATTTGGGCTTGCAGCGCTTGCATGTCGGTGGCGGCAGGGGCTTCGGGTTGTATTTCAGATTGAGAAGTGGAAGGGTCGGTATCGACCATGTCGGATTCGGGATTCGAAGCGTTTTCTTGGTTCATGGAGCAGTCCAGGAAGCAGGGTGTTAAAAAGTCCAGCCAACAACAAAGCGGGCAAGCATGAAGATATATCTTGCCCGTTTGCTGATAGGCCACTATACAAACAGCTTGTTGCAGCCTGCCACAAGCGTATCAACGAGCATCAGGCAGCAAGCACTTACTCAGCCCATATGGGGCTGTTGCCGAATGTTTCAAGGATTTTGAGCAACAGTTGTTGTCGTTTTGCGTTGAACACTGAAGCAGTGTCATGCGCTTGCTGCGGATGAGCAATTGTAGGGGGATGGCATAAAAAGCAAGAGCGCCTGTGACAGACGCTCGCTGATAACAGACGCAGAGGCCTGTCAGCAAGGTTTGCGTATCAATTCCCCACTCTAAGCGTATCAGTTCAAGAAGCAGCGCATGGCGTGCAGGAACCGCCATACGCTGAACGGGCTTGATTGACGCTCAGTTCTCGGGAATCACGTGCATATGGCCTGCCGATGGCCCATGCGGATGGGAGTTCTCATGGCCGTGGTCGTGGTGCTCTTCCATATCCACCGGCACGATATTGATTTGCCCGTGGCGCACGCCGCGCTCGGCCATGATGCTTTCGCCAAAACGGCGCACCTTGGCGGTGGGGCCGCGCAACAGTGCGGTTTCCAGGCAGTTGTCGTGGTCGAGGTGCACGTGTGTGGTCACCACCACAATGTCGTGGTACTCGTGCTGGAGCTGCATCAGGCGCTCGGCCAGATCACGCCCGTGGTGGTTGAACACGTAAGACAGGCTGGCGACGCAGAATTCGGCCTGGTCGTTTTGCAGATTGACTTCAGTCAGCTTTTGGCGCAACAGGTCGCGCACCGCTTCCGAGCGGTTCTGGTAGCCGGCTTGCACCACCAGTTGGTCGAATTGCTGCGCCAGACTTTCTTCCAGAGAAATGGTAAAGCGTTCCATGGTTGACCTCCGAGGTGTGAGAGAAACTTCTAAAATCATACATCCATATTGCCCTTGGATGAAATAGTGGGCGTTTGGCGTGAAACGATCGTTCCGGAAAGTTTCCCCGATGGCGACTGGCATGCGTGCTTGCCGGCACAGACCAAAGCCGGAGGGCAGCCTGCCTCATTTTTGATGGCAACCCTGTTGGGTGGTGCGGCCACCGTGTGGCTGATTTTTTTGTGGAGAAGCGTGATGCAACAAGCACCTGAGCGTTTGACCTATCCCCGTCTGTTGAGTATTGCTGGCTCTGACAGCAGCGGCGGCGCTGGGATTCAGGCCGACCTCAAAACCTTTGCCGCACTGGGCTGCTACGGCATGACGGCCATTACGGCCATCACGGCGCAAAACACCACGGGCGTACAGGCTATTGCGCCCACCGCGCCAGACATCTTGCAGGCGCAGATCGATGCCGTCATGAGCGATGTGGGGTGCGACGCCATCAAGATCGGCATGGTCTTCAACGCCGAGAGCATGCGCGCCGTGGCAGCCAGCCTGCGCCAGTACGGCGTGCGCCATGTGGTGCTGGACCCCGTGGTGGTGGCCACGGCAGGCAGCGTGTTGATGGAAGACAGCGCGGCCGCCGTCATGCTGGCAGAGTTGGCGCCCTTGTGCAGCCTGATGACGCCCAATCTGGACGAAGCCCGTTTCCTGACGGGGCAGAGCGTGGAATCACCCGAAGACATGCGCGCGGCGGCGCATCAGTTGCTGCGCACGGGCGCAGGGGCGGTGCTGGTCAAAGGCGGGCATTTGCCGGGCGATACCATTAGCGACATCTTGGTGCTGGCCGATGGCAGCGAGCATGTGTTTGCCGACCAAAAAATCCACACCCGCAACACCCATGGCACGGGCTGCACCCTGTCGTCGGCCATTGCGGCGTTTCTGGCTTTGGGCAAGAATTTGCCGCAAGCCGTGCAATTGGCGCGCGCCTATGTGCGCGCAGCCTTGCAGGCCGGCGCAGAGGTGCAAACAGGCCACGGCTATGGCCCGGTCAATCACGGCTTTGCGCCGCAGGCCATGCAGCTGGTGCCACGCGCTTGACCAACAAAAGGCAGTCCACAACACAACCGATACAAACCAAACGGGCAAACAAACAGGCCAACAAAGCAGGCCAGCAAAAAACCGCCGCTGCGCAGAGCGCCAACGGCGGTTTTTTTACGGGCCGCTGAGCCGATCAGCGGGCGGCAGCGTTTTGGCGCAGCGCCTGTGCCAGCGCACCGATGTTGTGGCGCATCAGTTGCAGATAGGTGGGTGCCGGGCCTTGCGCACCGCTCAAAGCGTCGGAGTACAAAGCCTGTTGCTGCACGGGCACGCCGGTCTCGCGGGCGATTTGTTGCAGCAGGCGCGCGTCTTTCACGTTTTCCAGAAAAACAGCGCGTACATTTTCTTTGCGAATCTGCTGGATGATGAGTGCCACGGCACGGGCCGAGGGCTGGCTGTCGCTGTTGGTGCCCAGCGGCGCAATAAATGTCACGTGGTAGCGCGCGCCCAGATAGGCAAAGGCATCGTGCGCGGTCAGCACCTTGCGCTGCGCAGCCGGAACCGCTGCAAACTGCTGCTCAGCCCAGCTATGCAGCTGCTGCAATTCGCGCTGGTAGGCCGCCAGGCGCTGCTCGTAATGGGCGCGGCCTGCGGGGTCGGCCGCAATCAGGGCGTCAGCAATGTTGCGGGCATAGCTTTGCATGCGCACGGGGTCTTGCCAGACGTGCGGATCCTGTTCGCCGTGTGCATGACCATGCGCGTGTTTGTGGTCATGATCGTGGTCGTGATCATCTGCGTTGCTCAGCGCCGCAATGCCCTTGGTGGCAACGGCCATCGGGATTTTGCTGTTGCGCATGGCGCGTTGCAGAGGAGCGCTTTCCAGCCCCAGGCCATTGACCAGCAACAGTTTGGCGGCGCGGATTTTGCGCACGTCGGCAGGGGTCATTTGGTAGCTGTGGGAATCGGTATCGGCCGCAACCAGGGCTTGCACGGCCACGCGCTCACCGCCGATTTTTTGGGCCACGTCGGCCAGGATGCTGAAGCTGGTGACTACCGGCAGGGGCGTGTTGGCCCAAGCGCTGCCCAAGCTGAGCAGACCCGCCAGAACGAAGGTTTTGAAGAAGAATGAGAGTCGGTTTTGCATGCGATGTACCTGATGAGAATGCCTGAAAACGGTTGAGCAGGCTCTAACAAACGGGCCAAAAGTATGACACAAGCGCCGCCGATCAGGGGGGTGAAACCCTGTCGGCAGTAGAGCCATTGGGTTATGTGGAGCTCGCGCCTGAGCGATGTCGCAAGGGCTGGTGTGGGTTGCCAGGCGCTGCTCAGAAAACCCTGTCAAGAACCCGTATCGCTGGTCTGTATGCGCGTGCCGTCGCCAATGCGTTCATCGGGCTGGATGATGACGGATTGGTCTTGCTCCAGCCCGCTTTTGACTTCAGCCGCCAGCGCCGAGCGCATGCCGATTTGCACCGGCGTGCGTTGCGCCTTGCCATTGACCAGGCGGTAAGCGGCCCAGCCGTCGCCCAGGCGAAACAGGGCATTGGCCGGCACTTGCAGCACGTCATCGGCGCGTTGCACGATGAATTCCACCTCGACCCGATAGCCATCTCCCAGCGCCGCCCATTGCTGCTGCGGCGATTCCAGATCCAGAATGACGCGGGTGCGCTGCTCTTCCACCCCCAGGGCAGACACTTTGGTAAAGCCGCCCGGCTCGACCCGCGCGACCTTGGCTTGCAGCGCGCCTTCTCCGCCCCAGCGCGAGATGCGTGCGGGCATGCTAGCGGCCAAGCGCACGGCATCGCCCGAGAGCACTTCGACTTCGATTTCCAGTTGGCTGGGGTCGCCCACTTCCATCAAGGTTTGCCCCATGGCAACGGGCATGCTGCTTTCGATTGGCCGCTTGAGGATGCGACCGGCCGCGGGCGCCGTGACCGACAACACCTTGCCTGTGTTGTCGGTGCCCTCTGCGGCGCGCCCTTCTTCTTGCAACAAGGCGCGTGCTGCGGCCAGGCGGGCGCTGGCGGCTTGCTCGTCTGCACGGGCAACGCCCCATTCGGCCTGCGCGGCATCGTGACGTGTTCGGGCTTGGTCCAGCTCCTGTTTCGAGATGGCGCCGCTGGGGTGCAGCGATTGGGCGCGCTGCCAATCGGCCTGCGCCAGGCGCTGGCTGGCCTGGGCAGCGCTGCTGCGTTTGCGGGCGGCTTCCAGCTGGGCCTGGGCACTGCGCACATCGGCTTGCGCCTGGCTGCGTGCGCGCGGGTCAAGCAAAGAGCTGGCGGCGGCGTCGATTTCGGCCAGTGTTTGGCCCGCCTGCACCGCATCGCCCGGTTGCAGGGCAATGCGCCGCACGGTTCCGGCCACGGGCGCGGTAATCACGTAGCGCTGCTTGATGCGCGTTTTGCCTTCTTCTTGCAGCACCACTTCCAGCGGCCCGCGCGTGACCGTGCCGATGCTGGCCAGCTGGGTGGGGCTGCGCATGGCCAGCCAGGTGATGCCGCCGAGCAAGAGCGCGGCGGCCAGAATCATGAACGTTTTGCGTGGGGGCAGTTTTGCTTGCATGCTTTACTCACGTGTTTTGAGAACGCCGATCAAATCCAGCTGGCGAATGCGCCAGTAAACGGCCAGACCCGAGACGATGGCGCTCAGAATGGTAACCAGTGCGGAAAATGCGTAGGCCGAGGGCGGCAAGGCTACCGGAATGCGATAAAAGTCTGAGCGCATGCCGTTGGCAAAAAACAGCGCCAAGCCGTTGCCCGCCACAAAGCCCAGCGGAATCGACAGCAGCACCAGCAAGGCCTGTTCGCCCAGCAGAATGTAGCTGACCTCGCCTTGCGTAAAACCCAGAATGCGCAGGCTGGCCAGTTCGCGGGCGCGCTCGGCCAAGGCAATGCGCGCCGAGTTGTACACCACGCCGAAATTGACGACCGTGCCCATCAGCACGGCGATCCAGGTGAAGATGTTGCTGGTTTTGGCAATCGTTTCAAAAAAAGAGCGGATTGCTGCCAGGCGCGATTCGGAGCTGGCCACGTAAGGGCGTCGATCCAGCTCGCGCCGCACAGCGGCATGGGATTGGCTGTCTGCCGTGAGCACCACGTTGTTGATGACGTGGCCATCGCCCAGCGTGCGGTTGAGCGCATCCAGATCCATGTAAGCGTCGATGCCCAGATAGGTGTGTACCAGTTGCGTGATGGGCAGGTGCAGCATCTGCCTGCGGCCTTCTACCACTTCGACCCAGATCCGGTCGCCCACGCCCACTTGCAGTTGCTCGGCCAGATAGCCGTTGAGTACCAGCCCGTTCGCCGGCAGGGGCACATGCTGGAGCCGGGTGTTGGTCAGGCGGTGCAAAGTGCTGTCGGTGGGTAGGCCATGGATGGCGGTGAGCTTGCGGCGGTTTTCGCTGTATAGCCGCACGGGCACGCTGCGCGAGCCTTCCACCCGGTGCACACCGGGCAGGGCACGCAATTCGTGCAGGGCCCGTTCGGGCTGGATGTCGATCAGCGTCGCAGAGATATCGTAGTGGCGCGACAGGCGGTATTCAGTATCGATCATGTAGGTGATGGCGCTGGTTTGAAAAGCTGCCATGATGACGATGCCGCCCGCCAGTGCCAGCCCGACGACCGAAAACAGTGCCTTGCCGGGCTTGCGCTCCAGCTGTCGCCAGATGATGCGTGTGGGCTGCGACAGCCAGCGCCAAATGCCGATGCGCTCGGCCAGCGTGTGGCGAAAGCGATCGGGCGCAGGGGCGCGCATGGCCTGCGCCACAGGTTCGCCCGCTGCGGCATAAACCGAATAGCCGGCGCCTGCCAGCGCCGCCAGCAGACTCACGCCCGCGCCCAGAAACACCACCGACAGGTTGATCGAAAAATGCAGCACGGGCAGGCGAAAATGTTCCTTGTAGAGTTCCGTGAGATGCGTGCCCATCCACATACCCATTCCCACGCCCAGCAGGGTGCCTAAAAGGCAGATCAGCGTTGCGATCAGGCCGTAGTGCAGGGCCACCTGGTGCGTGTTGTAGCCAAAGGCTTTGAGGATGGCGATTTGGTCGCGCTGCATGCCGATCAGCCGCTTGAAAACCACATTGAGCAAAAACGCGGCCACACCCAGAAAGATGGTGGGGAACAGGCGCGCCATGGTGCCCAGTTGCTGCAGCTCGTCGTGCAAGGCGCGGTAAGAAGGCTGGTTGATGCGGCCAATGGCACCGAGCCCGCCATAGCGCGCCAAGGCGGCATCCAGCGCGTCGATCACGCTACGCTCGTTGGCGTTTGCCGCCAGCTTGAGCGTGACCTGGTTGAAGGCGCCATCCATATTCATGGCGGCTTGCAGCGCCTGATGCGGCATCCACACGATGACGAAGCGCTTGTAATCGGGCAGGCCCGAACTGGGGTTGACCTGATTCAAAAATTCTGGCGAGGTGGCAATGCCCACGATGGTGAACCACTGCGCCCGCCCATTGATGGTGAGATACAGCTTGTGGCCGGGGGCGAGGCGGTGTGCGTCGGCAAAGGCGTCACTGACCAGAATTTCGCCCGCCGCATCGGGCAGCAGCATGCGGCCGGTGCGCAGGTACAGTCGGTTTTGCTGAGGCTGCCCGCCATTGGGCAGCGACAGCACCGAGGCCACCACCGATTCGTCAAAGCCCGGCACTTCGACCTTGGCGCCGGTAGCGATGCGCGTTTCCACTTCGCCCACACCGGGAATTTCGCGCAGGCGATTGGCTACGCTGTTGGGCGCACGCTTGAGGCTCGACCACACGTCGGAGAAGCGGTATTGTTGATACAACCGGGTCGAGGTGCTGCGCAGTGAATCGATCGTGGCCTGCGACATCACCAACATGGCAATGCCCGAGGCAATCACCAGTGCAATGGCCAATGCCTGCCCACGCATCAGCCACAGGTCGCGCAGGGCTTTGATGTGCAGTGCTCGCATCGCCGGGCCTTGCTCCTTTACCAGCGCAACTCGCGGGCGGGTAGGCGCTCGGCATTGCGCTGTTCGCACACGATGCGGCCATCTTGCATCCACAGCACGCGTTGCGCCATGCGGGCGATGTCGGCGTTGTGGGTGATGATGATGGTGGTGGTGCCCAACTCGGTATTGACGCGCTCCAGCGCTTCCAGCACGCGCACGCCGGTGCTGGAGTCGAGCGCGCCGGTGGGTTCATCACACAACATGACGACGGGGCGCTTGGCAATGGCGCGCGCAATGGCGACGCGCTGCTGCTCGCCCCCCGATAGCTGGGCCGGAAAGTGATCCAGCCGCTCGCCCAGGCCCACCAGTTCCAGCGCCTGCTCGGGCGCCATGGGTTGGGGAGCGATGTCGGTCACGATGGAAACATTTTCGCGCGCGGTGAGGCTGGGAATGAGGTTATAGAACTGAAAGACAAAGCCCACGTTGTCGCGGCGAAAGCGCGTGAGGCGGGCGTCGCCGGCGTTGGTCAGGTCTTCGCCGTGGTACCACATCTGCCCGGCGCTGGGCACGTCCAGCCCGCCCAGAATGTTCAGCAAGGTCGATTTGCCGCTGCCAGACGGCCCCAGCATGACGACAAATTCGCCCGCGCGCAATTCCAGATCGATGCCGCGCAGGGCATGCACCTCGACATCGCCCATGCGATACACCTTGGTCAACCCCTGTGCCCTGAAAATCAGATCCTTGTCGTGCGTTTCAGGCATACCGCTCCACTGTTGTTGCACTGCTCATGACGCGGTCATTCTGACACACGCATGCGGATGGAGCCAAACAACAACCCGACCGCCGGCGATGGTTTGGAGCCGGTATCGGGGAGGCAGGCAGGGGAACAACGGGCGTGGAGCCTGTTCAGCCATCCACATCCACATGGTGGCACGTGCGCACCAGCCAGCCGCCTTGCCTGCCGCACAGCAACGAAAAGGCGTAGGCCGCGGCGCACAGCAGAATGATGGCTGGCCCCGATGGCAGCTCGGCGTGGTAAGACAACAGCAGGCCGCCATAGCCGCAGGCCAACGACAGCGCCAGTGCCAGCCCGATGGTGCCCGCCAAGGTGCGTGCCCACAGCCGCGCAATGATGGCCGGAAGCATCATCAGCCCTACCACCATGAGGGTGCCCATGGCCTGAAAGCCCGCCACCAGATTCAGCACCACCAGCATCAGAAAAACAATGTGCCACAGGGTGCTGCGCCCGCCGCGTGCGGCGAAAAAAACCGGGTCGATGGCTTGTGCCAAAAAGGTGTGGCGAAACACACTCAACAGCAGCAAGGTGATGCCAGCCACGCCGCCCAGCAGGGTGAGGGTGGATTCGTCAATGGCCAGCACCGAGCCAAACAGCAGATGCAGCAAATCGGTCTGGCTGCCGTAGCGGCTCACGGCGGCTACGCCCAGCGCCAGGCAAGTCAGGTAAAAAGCGGCCAGGTGCGATTCTTCGCGCACGGGCGATTGCCTGCTGGCCAGACCCACGCCCAGCGCCATGGCCAAGCCGGCCAGCAACCCGCCTGCGCCCATGACCCAGATGTTTTGCCCGGCCAGCAGATAGCCCAGTACCACGCCGGGCAGCACGGCGTGGCCGATGGCGTCGCCCATCAAACTCATGCGGCGCAGTTGCAGCAGCACACCCAAAGGCGCCGTGCCCAAGGCCAGGCAGACGATGCCCAGCAGGGCGTGGCGCATGAAATCGAATTCGACAAAAGGTTGGCACAGCAGATCCCACAACATGGCTAGCCCCTCCGATCCGTGTTGTACATGGGGGCTTGACCCGGATGGTCGGGTTGCGGCTGATGGGTGGCGGGCCGTGCGTGTGTGTGACTGGCAGCTGCCGCATGCGCGGGATTTTCCAGCCGCAAGATATGGTCGAAATGGTTGTGCGCCTGCTCCATATCGTGCACTACAGCCACAATGCCCGCGCCTTTGCGGGCGCATTGCTGCAGCACCTGCAAAAGCTCGGCCGTGGTGGCGGCGTCCACGGCGTTGAAGGGTTCGTCCAGCAGCAGCATGCGCGCGTTTTGCACCAGCATGCGCGCAAACAGCACGCGCTGAAATTGCCCGCTGGAAAGCGCAGCGATGGGTTGCCGTGCCAGCGCGAGCATGCCCACCTGCTGCAACGCGGCATGCACGCGCGCCCATTGTTCGCGGCGCAGGCGGCGCCACCAGCGCAGTTCGTGCCACAGGCCCAGGGCCACCAGGTCTTGCACCAGCACGGGCAGGTTGCGATCGATGCCTGCCTGCTGCGGCAGGTAGGCAATGTCTTGTCGCCGCAGCTGCTGCCAGTGCACGCTGCCGCTTTCGCAACGCACCAGCCGCATGGCGGCCTTGAGCAGAGTGCTTTTGCCTGCTCCGTTGGCGCCCACGATGGCCCAGCTTTGCCCGGTGGCAAAACGGGCGGACTGCTGGCAAATGGCCTGTGCGCCCTGGTAGCGCACGGTGACGGCATCGAGCACGATGGCGCTGGCCGATGTTGGCAGAGGAGCGAGCGAAGGGTCGGACTGCTCTGAATGCGCAGTCGTCGTGGTGGTTGTGGAGGGCGCTGTCATCATGGTTGCACGGCGCTTAAGCCGCGGCGCATTTGAATGGCCTCGGCCACGTGCGCGGTTTCCACGCGGGGGCTTGCAGCCAGATCGGCAATGGTGCGCGCCACGCGCAAAATGCGGTGCATGGCGCGGGCGCTCCAGCCAAGCTGTACGGCGGCGGCCTGCAAAAAGCGGGCGGCATCGTCCGGCAGTTGCACGGCAGCTTCCAGCGCCTGCCCTTGCAGGGCGGCATTGGGGCATTGCTGGCGGGTAATGGCCTGCGTGCGGGCGGTTTGCACCCGTGCACGCACGGTGGCGCTGCTTTCGCCGGGGGCGGCGTGCATCAGTTCATCCGGCGGCAGGGCGGGCACTTCGATGTGCAGATCGATGCGATCCAGCAAGGGGCCGCTGAGCTTGCCCTGGTAGCGGCTGACCTGATCGGGCGTGCAGCGGCAGGTGCGCACGCGGCTGCCCAGGTAGCCGCAGGGGCAGGGGTTCATGGCGGCAATCAGTTGAAAACGCGCCGGGAAAATCGCCTGCTGCGCCGCGCGCGAAATGTGGATGCGTCCGTTTTCCAGCGGTTCGCGCAAGGCTTCGAGCGCGGGACGCGGAAACTCGGGCAGCTCGTCGAGAAATAGCACACCTTCGTGCGCCAGGCTGATTTCGCCCGGGCGGGGCGGTGAGCCGCCGCCAACCAGTGCCACGGCACTGGCCGAATGGTGCGGGGCGGCAAAGGGGCGTCGACCCCAGTCGTCTACATGGAATTTGCCTGCCAGGCTGGCAATGGCGGCGCTGGCCAAAGCCTCGTGGGTTTGCATGGGGGGCAGCAAGCCCGCAAAACGCTGTGCCAGCATGGACTTACCAGAGCCCGGCGGCCCCACCATGAGCAGGCTGTGCCCGCCCGCAGCGCAGATCTCAAGCGCGCGTCGAGCGGCGGCTTGCCCTTTCACATCGGCCAAATCGGAGTATTGCGGCTCGGGCAGGCGCGCAGCAGGTTGCACCAGCGGCAGGGCGTGGTCGCTCGCCGCTGCCGAAGTGGCGTCAATGCCCGCCAGCGCAAAATGGCGCACCACATCCAGCAGGCTGTTGGCCTGGTACACGCGCGCGCCGGGTACCAAGGCGGCTTCTTGCGCGCTTTCTGGCGGCAGCACCAAAGGGGCATCGTGGCCTTGCTGTTGCAGGGCGGCGGCCATGGCCAGCGCGCCTCGCACCGGCCGTAACTCGCCCGAGAGCGACAGCTCACCGGCAAACACATGCTGCTGCAAAGCCGCGGTGGGGATTTGGCCGCTGGCGGCCAGAATGCCCAGCGCAATCGGCAGATCGAAACGGCCAGAGTCTTTGGGCAGATCGGCAGGTGCCAGATTGACCGTGATGCGCTTATTGCTCGGAAACTCCAGTCCGCTGTTTTGGATGGCGCTACGCACGCGTTCGCGTGCTTCTTTCACCCCGGTGTCGGCCAGCCCCACCAGCGTGAAGCTGGGCAGGCCATTGGCCAGATGCACCTCGACCGTGACGGCAGGCGCGTCCAGCCCAAGAA